>JAJZMO010000021.1 GCA_021798235.1 Acidobacteriota bacterium
CCTCCGCGTACAATGGAACCAGACGCGCCACGCACACACGCGCGCGATTGAAGTTTTCCTATGACCGCAACAAACACGGAACACCTGACAGAATCCATCTCCGCACCCTCCGCCTCCACCCGCCGCGCATCCACTTTCGACGCCTTCCGGCGCTGGGGTTATTTGCAGGCACAACTCGATCCGCTCGGCCAGCTTCTTGCGCCGCAGCCGATCGACGATTTGCTGCTCGACGGCCCCGACGCCGAAGCCGCGCGCGCCATCTACTGCGGCTCCATTGGCGTTGAGTTTATGCACATGCCCGACGCAGAGCGCCGCCGCTGGGTTGCCGAACACATGGAGGGCAAACAGGAATCCATGGACCCGCAGCACACGCTGCAATTGCTGGTGCGCGCCGATATTTTTGAGCAAACCATTCAGGCGCGCTACATGGGCACCAAGCGCTTTTCACTGGAAGGCGTCACCGCGCTGATTCCATTTTTAGACGAGCTGCTGAACCGCGCCGGCACCCTGGGCGCAGAGCGCAGCCTGATGGCGATGAGCCATCGCGGACGCCTGAACGTCATGGTCAACACGCTGGGAAAATCTGCGGCGGATATTTTCTCCCGCTTTGAGGATGTGGATCCGCGCAGCATTCTCGGCGGCGGCGATGTGAAATATCACACCGGCGCAACAGGAGACTTTGTTACGCGCAACGGAAAAACCATCGCGCTGCATCTGGTCTCCAACCCCAGCCATTTGGAAGCCGTCGATCCCGTGGCGCTGGGCCGCGCCTATGCGTGGCAAACGCGCTGCGGTGCCGATGGACGCGAGCGCGTGCTGCCCATCGTGATCCACGGCGACGCCGCTTTCGCCGGCCAGGGCATCTGGGCCGAAACGCTGAACCTGAGCGGCATTGAAGGCTACTCCACCGGCGGTGGCATCCACATCATCGTCAACAACCTCATCGGCTTCACCGCCGAGCCATGCGAATACACATCTTCGCGCTTCGCCTCCGACATCGCGCGCCGCCTGCAGATTCCCATCTTCCACGTGCAGGCGGAAGACCTGCACGCCGTGCAGCGCGTCGCCGCCATGGCCGCCGAATACCGCTACCGCTTCCAGTCCGATGTGGTCATCGATCTGATCGGATACCGCCGCCACGGCCACAGCGAGGTCGACGACCCCACCATCACGCAGCCCTTGCGCTACGCACGCATCAAAGAACATCCGCCACTCTACAAACTCTTCGCCAATCATGGGAACATCGACCCCGCGCCCATGGTGCAAAGTTTTCATGAGGAGCTGGAGCTGGCCCTGCGTCAGGCGCAGACCATGCAGAAGCGCTCGCCGCTGTCGCAACTGCCAAAATACTGGTCGCGTTACAAGGGCGGCCCCTACGTGCCCGGGCGCGAACCGCGCACGCATCTCTCTGCAGAGGAGATCGCCGCGCTCACCGAAAAGCTGACCGCCTATCCCGACGGATTTCACATCCATCCCAAAATCAAAAAGCTGCTGGAGCAGCGCGCGGAGATGGGACGCGGCGAACGCGCCATCGACTACGGCATGGCCGAAGCGCTGGCCTTCTCTTCTTTGCTCACTGCTGGCACGCCCGTGCGCCTCAGTGGACAAGACAGTCAACGCGGCACCTTCAACCAGCGGCACAGCGTTCTGATTGACACAGAAACAGAAGCAACGCACGTTCCGCTCAATCATCTCGCACCGGATCAGGCGCGCTTTGACGTATACAACTCGCTGCTCTCTGAGGCCGGCGTGCTCGGCTTCGAATATGGATACAGCCGCGATTTTCCTGAGGCGCTAACGTTGTGGGAGGCGCAGTTCGGCGACTTCGCCAACGGAGCGCAGATCATCATCGACCAGTTCCTTTCCTCGGGCGAAGACAAGTGGGCGTTGCTCAGCGGATTGGTTCTACTGTTGCCGCATGGCTACGAAGGCCAGGGGCCTGAGCACTCCAGCGCGCGCGTGGAGCGATACCTGCAACTGGCCGCACGCGACAACATGCAAATCTGCCAGCCCTCCACCGCTGCGCAATACTTCCATCTGCTGCGGCGACAGGCACTGCGCAACTGGCGCAAGCCGCTGGTTGTCTTCACTCCAAAAAGTATGTTGCGCCATCCCAGCGCACTTTCTCCGTTAGCGGAGTTTACGCAGACCCGCTTCCAAGACGTTCTGCCAGAGACCGAAGTGCGCAACGCGCAACGTCTGCTGCTCTGCACCGGCAAGATTGGCCACGAGCTACGCGCAGAACGCGACAAGCGCGGCGACACCAGCACCGGCATTCTTTTTCTGGAACAAATGTATCCCTGGCCCGAGCAGGAATTGCGCGCGGCGCTCGAGGCGCATCCAAATGTTCGCGAACTGGTCTGGGTGCAAGAGGAGCCAAAGAACATGGGCGCGCGCAGCTTTGTGCTGCCGCGACTGCGGCGTCTGGTGCCGCAATCCATGCAGATTCGCAGCGTACAGCGCTCCTCCGCCGCCAGCCCGGCCACCGGCTCGGCCAAGGCGCACGCCATGGAACAGCAAACGCTGATCGACATGGCGCTCAGCACAGCGCACGTACGGGAGAGCTAGCGCGTATTTCTGCCCAGCGTTCCCAAAATTTGTTTACTGCGCGGTTTCTGTAAACGTCACCACCGGATGCCCCACTGGATACGGAGCCTCCGCTGTCACCGTCACCGTGCCCGCACTGCTAGGCAGCGTGAGCACGGTGCTCGCCACGCCGCTGGAATCGGTCTGCACCAATCGTTGCGACAGCGATCCGCCGCTGCTGCTGGTGATGGTGAAGAGAATGTCCATGCCATTTGTGGAAGCGTTGCTGGAACCAGGATTCAGCGTCACAGAAAGATTCAGCGTGCTGCCTGCCGCGCCGCTCTGCCCATCGCCACTTTTGCTGAGAGATGCAGGAGGATTGCCCACTACAATCCATCCGCTTTGCGTTTGCTGCGCGCCACTACTATCCGTTCCTTCCACCGAGTAAGGATAGAAGCCCGGCTTCGATCCCGCAGTAATTTGAATGCTTCCCATCTGCGCGGATGTAACTGCGGCCTGCTGCATTGTCCCCGTAATCCCACCATTCGGTGCGGTGAAATTGCTCAACGTCACGGTTCCGCTGCCAGAGGTAATGCTCGGCTGCAACGCAATCGTGTTGTTGGCTGAGACCATCACGATGTCGGGATTCAGCGCCCACTCCGCTGTATTTGCCGTCGCCTGCCCGGCCAGCACAACCATCGTTGCCGAATAGGGCGGCAGCGTAATTTGCGATGTATTGACGCTGGAAGCCGCAATCGACGTAAGAGCAGTTACAGAACCGGCGGCCCCTTGCACCATGTACGCCTCCGCAGAGGAGGCCTGGAAGTTCTTCAGGTTGAGCGAAGCATTCACTATCATCGATGGCGATTTATTCACCAACATAATGGTCATGCGCTTGCCATTCGGGTCCACCGCTGCAAAGGAGCTGAAGAGTCCTGGATCCGCGCTGTTCGTGGCGGCAACGGAGATGGAAGCAAAGCTGCCACCCTTGCCATCAAAATTTCGATAAAGGTTCAGAATCTGATAGGAGGGGAAAACCAGGCTGGAACCAGTGGGAGCATACGTGGCCGGCCAATGGGCAGCTTCGTAAAAATTGTAGGCGCCCAACAATCCCCAGGCATCGGCGTCCGTAAGCGCAGCAGGCACCAGGTCGGTGTTGGTCAAAGCAAAATTCCACTCCGACAAACCCAGCAGCACGCTGGGATCAATGCTGTTCACGATGGCGCGTGCGCGCAGCAAGCGTGCTTCCACAGTTCCCAGTGGCTGCATCGAGGTCACATTCACTGTGCCGATCCACGCCTCACTCACATAGTTGGGATTCCACCATCCCTGCGTGGCGCGCAGGACCTGCGCATCGAATGTAGGCGAGGGAGCGGAAGGTGCAGTCAGCTCCGGATAGGCATGGAAGTCAAAGACCTTTAGTGACTGTGTTCCATTTACTTGATCTGTCCAATAAATATGATTCAACCACCAGGGCCAGTAATCCAGATTGCCGTGCGCCTGCTTGTCCGAAGAACCAGCCGTGGAGTTCCAATACTCCGCCCAGCAACACGAGATCGGCCCCAGAATCACGGCCTGCGCATCGTTGCTCTGCACCACGGAACCCGTGGCTAGAAAGTCGTCGGCCAGTTCGCTGTACGTCACCGGGTTGGGATGCACGTCGCGGTGCGTTCCATTCCAAATGTCCGGCTCGTTGTCCATCTGGTAGAAGTGGGGACTGGAGCCAAAGGCCGTGGCCAACGCGGTCACCCATTGATTGCGATAGACAGTGCCAGCCGGATCGCTGCCGCCCGGAGAATCGAGCAGTTCCACGTTGGCATCGGTAGGATTGTTGCCGGTGATCGGCGTCTTGCAATCCGAAGCCTCAATGCCATTGCCCGCATCGGAGTTATAGGGATTCACCTTGCACTGCGCTCCATACTTCTTGATCGAGAAGCTGTAGCTGGTGCTGTCCTTGGCCACCCACCCGCACGAGGCTCCGCCTGCACAGGTACCGTTGGCAATGTTCATGGGAATCGTCATCAGCGCATCCGCGCCCGTTTGCACTACATCCTTCACATACTGC
>JAJZMO010000145.1 GCA_021798235.1 Acidobacteriota bacterium
TTCCGCATACCTGTCTGTTCGGATTGCTTGCAGTTGGGGTGAGTCGCCGGACGTAATGAGCGTGATCTGCGATGCGTCCATGCCTTTGCAGGAGATGCAGGAGCCCTTTACTTGGCGGGTCCAGGAGCGCTCTCCACGATGATTTTCCGCCATGAATTGCGCTCATATTGTAGGCTTGTACTTCATCGCGACATTTGGCGACATTCGGGCTCAAAAAACAACGCACTCAGATCCCAGATTACTTATCTGGAAATCTGTAAGTTGCAGAGCCTTTACCAGGGTCGCAATGAACGGGGCAAACTACCGATGGTTCGCTGCACTCGCAATTACGCATTCATCCTGCTCTGCATTTGTATCTTCCTCAGTTCCTCCCGGTTCTGCGCTGCCCAGGATTCACCCGCAGTCAACCACGTCGGTCTTTCAAGCCTTTCGTTTGCGCATCCGTCGTCTGCAAAGCAACGGCAGGCTGCAGGCAGATTCCTCGGCTGGAAGTACGCAGCCCTCGCGCACCAGGATACTTCCCAATGGATCCGGCCTCAGTCCATGGCTATGTGGAAGAAACAGCATCTTCTTCAGCCCACTGTTACGCAGCCACTTGCCACATCCGCTGCTACTACGTCTTCTCTCCAGGGCGCCAGCTTTGCGATGCCGCCGCATCTGCCAACTGGCTTTATCCCCACGGCCGTTGCCAAGGGTGACTTCAATGGCGACGGCAAAATGGACATCGCCATCAGCAATGGCGGCGATAACACCATCTATGTATATCTCGGCAAAGGCGACGGCACGTTCTCTACTCCCGAGGTACTCTACACCAAGGGACAATCCCCCGACTGGCTCACGACTGCACGACTTCGCACCGGTGGCCCGCTCGATCTGATCGCGGTGGATGGCGATAGCAAACAGGTGGAAGTCTTTCTCGGCAACGGCGACGGCACATTCCAGCCATCGACTATTGTTGCCACGCTCACCCAGACACCCACGTTTGTCCTCGCCGGCGATTTCAACAAAGATGGACACATCGATCTGGCTGTCGGCCTGGTCGTCGACCCTCAAAGCACCGAACCGCAGTTCCAGGTGCTTTTGGGCGATGGTACCGGAGCATTCCCCTCGACGATCACACCACCTTTGCTCAACAACACCGGCACCGCTCCTTTACCCACAACCTGGATGGCCTCCGGCGATCTCAATAATGATGGACAGCTCGATCTTGTCGTCACGGTCGCCTATGCCGGAGCTGTTGCCTACGTCAATCAAAACGGCACAAGCTTTGTAAATGGAAATGTATTTAACCCATCCGATACTGCCGCTGCTGTTGCGCTCGGCGACATGAACGGCGATGGCTGCCTGGATGCTGTCGAAACCGGCACTTACGGACTGCTGACCATCGCAAAAGGCAATTGCGACGGCACTTTTACTCAAAGTGGGCCCACTGCAGAGTTGGGAGATGTTGATTATGCCGTCAAGGTGGCCGACATCAACGGTGACGGCAAGCTGGATGTAGTCGCCTCTTCTGCATTTACTACCTCAGAAGCAATAGCGGGAATTGGCGCCTACGGTGGCTATTTAGTATCTGTTCTCGACGGCGATGGCTTGGGTAACGTGAGTCCCGCCGCCATTTATCGTGTTGGACCGGAGGCCTACGATTTTACCGTCGCCGATCTCACCGGCAGCGGTTATCCCGACATTGTCACCATAAGCACCACAGAAAGCACCGCAACACTGCTTGCGAACAACGGAAGCGGCGGCTTCGGCGCCACTCCCGGCGAAACCACCGGTTACCTCGGTGGCGTCACCAATCAACCCATATCCACGAGCACCCCGCAAACGGTCGATGTCAACGGCGACGGCAAACCAGATATCGTGATGATTGAATCCGGTAAGAACAGCACCGTGCCCAGCCAGGTCACCACCCTGCTCAACGATGGCAACGGAAGCTTTTCGCCTCCCGAGCGATCCCCCATTACGGTTGGCCCGAATGTGCCATTTCCGATTTTCACCGTCGGCAAATTTCGCAGCACTTCCTCCGCCGACCTCATTTACCTCAACACCGACGTTTCGCCCCAGGTTGCTTTCATGCCCGGGAACGGGGACGGCACTTTCGGAACGCCGGTTACCCTTGCCACTCTTCCCGCTCCGGTCCAGGTGGTCAGCGGAGATTTCAACGGTGACGGCAAGCTTGACTTTGCAGTGGCTGGCTACACAACCATGGGAGGCTACTCTTCGCTCGAACTCGACGTCTTTCTCGGCAATGGCGACGGCACCTTCCGCCATCTCCCGCCTCAAACCTTTCCTTCATTAACTAATATCCCCATCCAGCAGCTCATCGCCGGAGACTTCAACCACGACGGCAAGCTCGACCTGCTCATCGGCTACAACACCAACGGTGGCTGGGTCACCAGTGGCGACGATCTCGACCTCGCACTCGGAAATGGAGACGGCACCTTCCAGGCGCCAACCACATTGATGCGACACTTCGGCCCCGTCGCCGTGGCGGACCTGAACCATGATGGGTACCTAGATTTGATACAAGCCAGAAATCCGGCTGCCAATACAACGCAGGATGCCCTCACCGCCGCAGGTGGCGCCTTCATCGCGCCCGCGGTCACCGTTTATCTCGGTGGCGGTGGCGGCACATTCACCAAATCCGCGACTTATTCCGCACCCGGGATTGCCATCCCTTCATACGCCCCCGCTCTGGTCGGCGACTTCAACGGTGACGGCAAACTCGACATCGCTATTCCCTATGTGCAATCCACCCTCCAGGCCTCCTTCGAACGGCGGTTGCAGATATATCAAGGCAATGGCGACGGCACTTTCACGGCGGTTGGCATTCCCTATCAACTCCCCGAGTTGGACCTTCCTGTTGTTGGCGCGGATTATCTCGGCAACGGCTTCACTGATCTGCTGGATGTCATCGGCTCCACATCCTCAGTCAATATCCTTCCGGCAAGCCTGTCTTCTGCTCTCAACATTACCGCGGACTCATCACCGCTCACCGGCTCGCAAGGCACCGCCACCGTAACTCTGGCACTGCCTCCTGCATCCAGCCAGACTGTGCAGCTAACCAGCAGCGATCCAGCCGTCACGCTGCCCAGCAGTCTCACCTTCTCTGCCGGTCAAACGCAGCAGACCTTTTCCTTCACTATCGGCTCAGGCTTCGATGCCTCTCACGTTCTGGCAATCACGGCCAGTCTCAACGGACAAACAAGTACCGCCTACTTCGCCAAGTCCAATCCCGATCTCACTCCCGGCGTAACAGCTTTGGTCGGCACCGAAATCACCGGAACGTCCTCGGTCGCAACCGCACCCGGCGAATCCATACCGCTCATCTTCACGCTCCAAAGTGTTGATGGCTATTCCGGCACCTTCACCAACTTCAAGTGCGCTGGAATGCCATCCGGCACGCAATGCACCTTCGCGCAATCCAGCGTCGTTCTCCTCCCTGGCGGATACGCGCAGGTTGCCTTCAACATCAGCACAAGTTCCTCCACGCCCACTGGAACTTACCCCGTCACCATCAGCGCCAGCAATGGAGTTCTCACTCCATCCGCAGATATCACCCTCGGCCTCGGTGGGTTTTCCCTCAGCGTCAACCCAACTACCATTCCAATCAATGGCTCCGGAGTTCCCAGCACTACCGTCATGGCCAACTTCACAAATGGCTACAGTCAAACGGTGCAGCTCAGCTGCACGGGCCTTCCCTCCGGGGCCAATTGCACCATTCCCGGTGTACTCTACCCGAACAATACCTCCACCACGGTCGAAGTCTCCGCCTCCAACGTCGCGCCGCAGGACTACGGATTCCAAATAGTCGGCACTGCCGGCAGCGTCACCTCCAGCGTCAATGCTACACTCCGAGTCTCCGGTTTCAGTGCCTCTATCCAGCCTTCCTCTGCTACGGTTATCGCCGGACATACGGCAAATTTCACTGTCAACCTCACCTCACTGAATCATTTCAGCAGCAGCGATATCTCGATCTCCTGTCAGTCGACTGCCAACGTCACCTGCAGCACCCCAAGCCAGTACGCCTCCCTCAGCGATGGAGGCACAACCTCTGTCACACTCAGCGTCACGCCGCAGGCATCCACCACAGCCATGACGCACGCCCCGCACTCCCGTCTGCCCTGGGCTCCGGCACTCGCCTGTATCCTATTCGTCCTTGTACCTACCAAACGCTTCAGAAAGCGGTACGGCCTCTTCCTTTTCCTCCTGGCTTTATGCATCTCTAGTCCCCTGGCTTGCAGCGGTGGAGGTGGAGGCGGTGGAGGCTCAGCACAAACCTTCAGCATTGCGATCACGGCGCAATCCTCTACGCCCTACTCCAATTTGAATGTTTCGGCTGGCACCATCACACTCACCGTGACTCAATAGCTCTCTCGAAACCACAGCTGATCGGCCTCGTTTTTTCTGATCCAGTTGAAATGTTAGTCTTCGGCCAGAACTGAGCCTGTCAAGGCGGAGAGTTGGCTGATGAAGAAGAAGCGCTTCAGTGTGGAACAGATCATAGGCGTGTTGAAGCAGGCGCAGGTTGGAGTCCCGGTCGCGGAAGTGATCCGGAAGGCTGCGATCAGCGAGCAGACGTTCTACCG
>JAJZMO010000344.1 GCA_021798235.1 Acidobacteriota bacterium
TGAGCGCAGTCCGTTCGATCTCAAGGGAAGTGGCGCGCCGCTCCAGTTGATCGATCTCCGTGGGTACGGAGCCGATCTGAATGGCCAGCGAAGCTGCGGCCTCATCGACCAGATCAATGGCCTTGTCTGGCAGAAAACGGTCGGAGATGTAGCGATGCGAAAGTGTGGCGGCAGCAACGATAGCCGCATCTTTAATGCGGACGTTGTGGTGGGCTTCGTAGCGTTCCTTCAAGCCGCGCAAAATGGCGATAGTGTCCTCAACATTTGGCTCGCCAACAAAGACGATCTGAAAGCGCCGCTCGAGCGCTGCGTCCTTCTCAATGTATTTGCGATATTCGTTGAGCGTGGTTGCGCCAATGGCACGCAGTTCGCCACGTGCCAAGGCTGGCTTGAGCATATTGGAAGCGTCGATGGCTCCCTCCGCTGCACCTGCGCCCACCAGCGTGTGCAACTCGTCGATGAAGAGAATGATCTGCCCTGCCGCCTCTTCAATCTCCTTGAGAACCGCCTTCAAGCGATCTTCAAACTCGCCGCGATATTTGGCTCCGGCCAGCATGGCTCCCAGGTCGAGCGAGACCACGCGCTTGTCGCGCAACACATCCGGCACATCGCCAGAGACGACGCGGCGCGCCAGACCCTCAACGATGGCGGTTTTTCCCACGCCCGGCTCCCCGATCAGCACAGGATTGTTTTTGGTGCGGCGAGAGAGCACTTGGACAACGCGGCGAATCTCCTCATCGCGGCCAATGACTGGATCGAGCTTGCCGCGCCGCGCCAACTCCGTCAGGTCACGCGCATAGCGCTCCAGTGCCTGATACTTCGCCTCGGGATTTTGATCGGTGACGCGCTGGGAACCCCGCACGGCCGTCAGAGCGCGCAGAATCGCGTCGTGCGTGGCTCCAGAGGCGGCCAGAGCCAACTGCGCCGGGTCCTTTTTGTCTTGCGTTGTGGCCAGCAACAAATGCTCCGTGGAGACGTACTCGTCTTTGAAGGTCTGCGCCTCACGAAAGGATTGATCGAGCAAGCGCAGCAGCATTGCCGAGGATTGCGGTGGATTGGTCGCACCGGCAACTTTGGGGAAGGTGTCCACCACCTGTTGCAGGCGTGCGCGCAACGGCTCCACTGGCGCGCCAATCTTAGCGAGCACGGAGGGAACGATGCCTTCGCGGTCGTCGAGCAGCGCTAGCAACAGATGCGTGGGCTGCACCTCAGGATTGCCCGATTCTGCGGCGCGATCGCCGGCGGCCTGCACGGCCTCCTGCGCTTTTACGGTGAGTTTTTCCCAGCGAACGGCCACGGCGGCTCCTCCAAGTACAGAAAATCAAGGACAGAAAAGTAGGCGTCCTTCCGGGCTACGATGGCACGGGCTGTCGGAGCAGAGCCATCGAAGCCACGGAAGGACTGCACAAAGCATCGTACTTCAAGCAGCGGCGGTGGTGCCTTCCACCTGCTTGACGCCGCCGACGGTGACGGGAATCTGCTTGGGCTGGGCTTCGGCCTTCTTGCCCAGTTCAATGCGCAGCACGCCCGCGTCATAGGTTGCCTGGACTTTTTCAGCGTCCACCGTGGTGGGCAGCGTGAAGGTGCGCGCAAAGCTGCCGTAGCGGCGTTCGATGTGGTGGTAGTTTTTCTCCTTGGTCTCTTGTTCGAACTTGCGCTCGCCGCGCACGGTGAGCACGTTGTTTTCGAGTTGAATCTTGAAGTCCTCCTGCTTGAGTCCGGGAGCTTCCAGCGCCAGCACAATGTGGTTGGCGTCTTCGGCAATATCCACCGGCGGAATGAAGCCGCTGGCAGGTGCCTGCTCGGAGCCTTCAAAGATTTGCTGCAACTGGGATTGCAGGGTGTCGATCTCTCGGAATGGATTCCAACGCAGAATGGTCATGATTGCATCCTCCTAGTGAGCCTTGGCTCGAAATCTTGGCCGGGGGTTCACACCGGCCTGAGTATGTGATTCAAATATATCACAAAAGATTCAGATAATATGAGCATATTACTATCACATTTATCGAATTTTTATATCATCATTATTTATCAATGCTTTGCATGCGCCTATGTGAAGATTTTTTTGCCCCAGACAACCCGATGACGGTACCCAGCCTCGTCTGCAGGCCTGTGCGTCCGTGGGGTGTCTTCGTGGCAGGGGAAGTGCGGTGCGGCCTCGGGCACTGCTGCTATTCTGTTGGGTTGTGTGTGGTGGTCGCAGCGGCGGGCTGCCGCAGCGCGACGGATTGGTTTGAGATTCTAGCGTGGGTAAGGCGATGAAAATATGGCGACATATCTGGTAACGGGCGCGGCGGGCTTTATCGGCTCATGGATTACGCAAACACTGGCGGAGCGGGGCGACACGGTACGCGCGCTGGATAATTTTTCCACCGGCAAGCGCGAGAACTTGACGGGCATACGCGGCGCGGTGACGGTGATGGAAGCCGATCTACGCGATGCGGCAGCGATGGCGAAGGCTTGTGAGGGCGTGGAGTGCATCTTTCATCAGGGCGCATTGCCTTCGGTGCCGCTCTCCATTCAAGATCCGCGCACCAGCCATACGGTTAACATTGACGGCACCTTTAATCTGTTGGAGGCGGCGCGGGCCAGCGGGGTGCGCCGTGTGGTGTATGCGGCTTCGTCGTCTGCCTATGGCAATAAGAATCCTTTGCCGCAGACGGAGTTGATGCTGCCCGGGCCGCTGTCGCCGTATGCGGTACAGAAATATACGGGCGAGTTGTATCTGCGCAGCTATTGGGAGGTCTACCAGCTGGAGACGGTGGCGTTGCGCTACTTCAACATCTTTGGGCCGCGGCAGGCACCCGACTCCCCCTACAGTGGCGTGATGGCGAAGTTTATCCGCATGATGCTCGACCACGAGCAGCCGGTGATCTTTGGCGATGGCACGCAGAGCCGCGACTTTACTTACATTGAAAATGTGGTGCAGGCGAATCTGAAGGCGGCCACGGCCCCGGCGGACAAAGTAGCGGGGCGTGTCTTCAACATTGCCTGTGGAGAGCCGCATACGTTGAATGAGACCTACGCAATTTTGGCGGAGATGCTGGGCTATAAGAATCCGCCGCAGTATGGGCCGCCACGCACGGGAGACATTGAGCATTCGTACGCGGACATCAGTGCCGCGCGCAAGGACTTGGGGTACGCGCCCGCCGTGGATTTTGTTGAGGGATTGCGCCGCACGGTGGACTGGTATCGCCAACAACATGCACAACGCGCCGCACTGGCTGTGGGAGCCAAGGCATGAATCCAACGATAAGCGCAGCGAGCCAGCCAGCAGCGCAGGCCGCCGCACCTGCAGCGTGGCAGCAGCGGCTGGAGCAGCGGAAGTTGACGATCGGCATCATTGGTTTGGGCTATGTGGGGCTGCCGCTGGCGCTGCTGCTGAGCGAGGAGCGCTTTCGCGTGCTGGGCTTTGACGTGGACAAGAGCAAGGTGGAGAAGCTCAACGCCGGGCAATCCTACATATATCGCATTGAGCCGGAGCAGATTCAGGCCGCGCAAGCCCAGGGGCTGCGTGCCACCAGTGACTTTCGCGAGATCGCTAGCGTCGATGCGGTGCTGATCTGCGTGCCCACGCCGCTGAGCGAACATCGCACGCCGGACATGAGCTACATCGTAGCGACCATGGAGGCGATTGCGCCGCATCTGCGCGAGGGGCAACTGGTGGTGCTGGAAAGCACGACGTATCCGGGGACCACGGCGGAGGTGGTGGCCCCGATCATCGAAAAGGCTGGCAAGACCGTGGTGCGCACGGCGGGCGCAGCGGGCGTGTTCGTGGCCTTTTCACCGGAGCGCGAAGATCCCGGCAACACGAGCGTGGCGCGGCGTGCGATTCCGAAGGTAGTCGGCGGCATGGAGCCAACGGCGACCGCGATGGCCGCGGGTTTATACAACAGCATCTTTCAGCGCGTGGTGCCCGTCTCCAGCCCGGCAGCGGCGGAGATGACCAAGCTGCTGGAAAATATCTATCGCTGCGTGAACATCGCGCTGGTGAATGAATTGAAGCTGCTGTGCCTGCGCATGGGGCTGGATATTTGGGAGATCATCGACGCGGCGGCGACCAAGCCGTTTGGCTTTCAGCCGTTTTATCCGGGGCCGGGGCTGGGCGGGCATTGCATTCCCATTGATCCGTTTTATTTGAGCTGGAAGGCCAAGGAGTTTGACTTCGTCACGCGCTTTATTGAACTGGCCGGCGAGGTGAACGAGGCCATGCCCTACCATGTGCTGCAAGCGGTGATGACGGCGTTGAACCTCGATGCCAAAGCCCTGCGCGGTTCCAAAGTTCTGGTGTTGGGCGTGGCCTACAAAAAAGATGTCGATGATCTGCGGGAGTCGCCCGCGCTGACGATCATCGAATCGCTGCAACGCGAGGGCGCGCAGGTCAGCTACAACGATCCCTTTTTTGCGCAGGTGGGCCAGGGGCGGCGCTACAAGCTGAATATGACCTCGACACCGCTCGACCGCATTCCAGAGTTTGACTGCGTGTTGATCGTGACCGATCACAGCGCCTACGACTACAAGAAAATTGTGGCCGA
>JAJZMO010000078.1 GCA_021798235.1 Acidobacteriota bacterium
CAAGAGATTCGCGTCCACGCAAAAATTCTTGCTGCAGCATGTGCGCCATGGATTCCAGCGGTATTTTTTGATCGAGCGCAAACTCCAGCTCCACATTGCCGCGCGAGATGGCATTGCCGACGATGACACAATCGGGCCGTTCGGTAAGGTTCGATTCAGCGAAGGGCTGCTGCACGGGAATCTGCAAAGCTGCCAACAGGTCCGACATGGGTGGATATACGGCTGCGTCTGAACCTGTGACGCGCCAGCCAGAGCGTTGCAGCAGGCCAGCCAGCGAAGCCATCGCCGTGCCGCAGATGCCAATGAGATGAACGTGCTTGTGTGCATTCATGCGCGTGGTTCCAGTCGCACGGCCGATCCCAAAAAATGAAGTGCGGGTGCGTTCGGCAGCGTCGCATCGAGTTCGCAGGCCACGCCGATAGGGAGTGTGATGTTGCGCTCCAGCACGTGTCCAGAGCGCAGGCCGATAGCAATAGGGCCGGAGAAATCCTCCAGCACACGCAACAAAACCTGCTCTAAAAAATCCTCCGGCTGGCCGGGCTGCCCACAATCGCGCATGGGGCCAAAGACAATACCGCGCACGCCTCGTAATTTCCCAGCCAGGCGCAATTGCATCAGCATTCGGTCGATTTGATATGGCTTGGTGGAGACATCCTCCAAAAATAGAACGGTGTCTTCCGTGCGAATCTCATACGGTGTGCCCAGCGAAGCAACCAGCATGGACAGGCAGCCGCCGTAAAATTTTCCGTGCGCGTGGCCCGGCTTCAACGTGCGCAGCCCATCCTGTGCGCTTAGATTCCACGGAGCAGCCTGCTGCAAAGCTGCGTGCCAACTCGGAAGATCGACGCCATTTGCACGAGTAAAATCCCCAGCAGCCATAGGGCCGTGGAAGGTAACAAGTCCCGTTGCGTCATGCAGCCAAGTGAGCAGTGTGGTCGCATCGCTGCATCCAATAACGGCCTTGGGGTTTTTCTCGATCAGCGTCACGTCCAGACCTGCGAGCAGCTCTGCGGTTCCATAGCCGCCGCGTGTGCAAAGAACCGCATCCACGGAAGGGTCCGCAAAAGCTGCATGCAAATCCTCCAATCGTTGTTGCGGTGTTCCAGCGGAGTATTGCCCGTGACGAGCCAGAGCGTGTTGCGCCAATTGCGGCTGATACCCCATCGCTCGCAGCGTCTCCATGCCTGTCTGCACCTTCGCAGGATCAAACCAGCTTGCAGGCGAAACCAGCCGCAGCGTACTGCCTGTGCGCAGCGCTTTGGGCCGTAGCATCGGTTTGGATTGTGCGGCTGCTGGCACGTTAAAACGCCTCGCCGGTTGCGATGATCTCTGCCGGGCCGGTGAGCAGAATGGGCTGCTTCGCATCCGGCCAGTGAATCGTTTGCGGCCCACCTTCGGCGAGCACAGTAAGTTTTCGTTCCACGCCGCGCAGCGCAATACTGGCCGAGGACGAAGCGCAAGTGCCGGTGCCAGAGGAGAGCGTGGGGCCAACGCCGCGTTCGTAAATCCGAAATTCAATCGTGCGCGGATCGCGGATGCGCACAAACTCCGCATTGGTTCCGTGGGGAAATTCTGGATGCAGTGCGATGCTCGTGCCAATTGCTTGCCAGGATTGCCCGGCCACGGAGAAATCTTCCGTATCGACGAAGAGAACGAAATGCGGATTGCCGACAGAAACCTCCGCGCCCTGCAACTCCAACCCATTGGGCAGGCGCAGTGTGCGGGGCTGTACCGCAGGCACTCCCATCTCTGTTTCAATTTGCAGCACGTTGCCGTGCTGTGCGATAACGCGACAGCGACGTGGGCCGGCTTTGGTTGCGATCGTGACTTCATTTTTGCCTGCGGAGTGCGCCAGCCATGCAGCCACACAGCGGGTACCATTGCCGGAGATTTCTGCCTCCGATCCATCCGCATTGATCAGCCGAATCGGAACAACTCCGTGGCTTTCCGCAGCGACAAACTCTACGCCATCGGCCCCGACGCCAGTATTGCGCGCGCAGAGGCGGCGCGTTAGCGCTGCATGGGCACCCTGCGCGTGGGTTTCCTCTACGATTAAAAAATCATTGCCGCAGGCGTGTGCCTTGATAAAGGGAATCACTCTGGCTCCTCAATTTTTTTCCTGCGAACGATAGATGCGCGCGCAGGGTTGACCGGTGGTGCAAAGAATATCCATCAACTGTAAACCCTGGGGATGCAGCGCCACGGCTTCCGCAACCGGGTCGCCTGCGATGGCGACCACCACATCCGCTGCCGCTGCCGGGTTTTGCAAGGCGCGCTCCCACTGCCCATCATCGCCTTCGTTGATGGTCTGCCGCAAGGGAAATCCAATCTCTTCCAGTGCGCCAACATGCGCCGAAGTGTACATGAGCACGGTAGCCTGCGAGGGCAAAAATAGCAGGCTTTTGGCGATGGCCTTCTCAAAGGGCACGCGGGTGCTGGAGTTCACCTTGGCTTCTTGCAGGACGAGCGGGGTGGCGCGCATCAAAAAAATGCTGTTGGCCAGAATGCAAATCAACGCGATCCACTGTGCGCGCGTGCGCCAGTGGGGACGTGCGGCAACGATCATCGATGCCGCCAAAACGGGAAAGAGCGCGAAGGCGGGCAGCATTTCCATTCCATAGCGTGTGTTGTAGTAGGCTCCCGGCACCCACTGCGGAAAAAAGATTGGCACAGCGCTATAGGCCACGGAATATGCGTAGAACGGCAGCGGCATCCACAGTAGCAATGCGGCTGCAAGCGCGGAGGTGCGGCTACGTGCAATCGCCAACGCAGTGCCCGCGTAAGCCAGCAGCAGCCAGATGTAGGTCGTGTAGCGTGCGAAGGCTCCGAGCGTCGCAGCTTTCAAGTAGTAGAGCCACGCAATGTGCAGGCTGTGCCAGCCGGGATAGTGCGGCGCTCCGGGTGGAGTGGTGCGCGCGGCAATTGCCTGGGCGGAATAGGGGCCACGCAAAAAATCCAACGGGTCGCCGTAGTAGCGCCAGTTGTAGAGCATCCACAATGCAGGTGCAGCGGCCAAAAGCAGCGTACACAGAACCGCCGGCCCACGCAGGGAGCGTTCGCGCCACAGATTGCGGCGCACTACGATACAGGCGGCAATCAACCAGGCCAGCGTTCCCAGAATCCACCCATCGTAGCGGGTGAAAACAGCGGCGATCAGAATTGCGGTCAGCTTGCCCAAGGCTGCACGCGCGGCGGTCCACTCCTGCTGGCCGGTTGCGCGTTCAAAGTCCAACAGCCAAACCACACTCCAAATAAAAAGCGCGAGGAAGAGTGGTTCCGTCATCGCCGTCACGCTCATATAAAGCAGGCCAGGGTTTAAGGCCAGCGCAAGAAAGGCTAGCACGGCCCACAGCGGCTCCATCCAAAAGCGCGCCAGACGGTAGATGCCCACACAGGCGGCGATGTAGCTGAGCATCGAAGGCCACGCACCGGCCAGGCCGCTCTGCCACCAATCCGTGCGCCACGCAAACAGGACCAGCAGCAGATGCGGCAGCGGCAGCCAAACCGAGCCAAGTTGCAAGAGGCCGGGATGGCGCGAGTCAAAAATGCGGCGGGCAATATGCAGATGCGCAACGGCATCGCCGTAGAGCAGTAGCCAGCCATGGCGTTGGCAAAAGGCAAGCGAGGCCACAACCAGCAGCAGGGAGAGGGCCAGAACAAATGGCGTCTCTTCCCGGCTGGTGCTGGCGTTCTGTTTTGCTTGCATGGCGATCAATCCACTTCGAGGTGAGAGAGTTCGCGCAAGAAGGCAAAGCGCTGGTCGATCTCGGCGCGCGTGAGTTGTTGCATCCGCTCCGTGCCAAAGCGCTCCACCGCAAAGGATCCCATCACGCTGCCATAAAACATGGCGCGCTGAAAGGTGGCGAGCGTCAACTGCGGTTGCGAGGCGAGATAGCCGAAGAATCCGCCTGCGAAGGAATCGCCCGCACCGGTGGGATCGACCACTTCTGCCAAGGGCAGCGCGGGCACGCGAAAGAATCGTTGCTGCATTTTTCCAGAAAAAGATTTCTTGCTGAAGAATGCAGTTGCGCCGTACTCGCCATGTTTTATGATGAGCGTCTTCGGCCCCATTCGCAGAATCTGCTCGGCGGCAGTAACTAAGTTGGGCTGGTTGGCGAGCAGTTTGGCCTCACCATCATTGATGAGCAGAGTGTCGAGACCGCGCAGCACCTGCGCCAATTTGTCGGCGTGGCCGCTGATCCAATAATTCATGGTGTCGCCGCAGACCATGCGCACTTTGGGCATTTGGTTGCGCACCTGACTCTGTAGCGTCGGATCAATGTTGGCCAGAAATAGATATTCGCTGTCCGCGTAGGCGGCTGGAATCTTCGGTTGAAAGTTGGCAAATACGTTCAGATCCGTTTGTAGAGTCTGTGCCTCATTCAAATTTCCCTGGTAGGCTCCGCGCCAGTGGAAGCTGTTGCCGCGCGCGTGTTCGATGCCAGATGTGTCGATGCCGCGCGCCGTCAGCACACGCTCATGCTCGCCGGTAAAGTCTTCACCGACAACGGCGATGAC
>JAJZMO010000049.1 GCA_021798235.1 Acidobacteriota bacterium
ACGGCGGTGCAGACGTTCTTAATGGGGGAATAAACCACCCTACGAACGCGGGCCTGTTCGTGGGGGCCCCGGATGCCGTGCCGCACGGGGGACTGGCCGTCCAGGCATACGCGCGCGTTGCGCGCCATTCCAGTTCCGGTTGGACTCGCTGATCCGTGTCAGCCTTCATCTGTAGAAGCGAACTGAATGATGCGCCAGATGAGAGCGCCAAGGAAGGTAGGGATGGCAAAGCCGAGGCCGATCAGGCCGCCGATCAGGAACCCGTAGAGTCCATTCTGGCCGTCATGCGGATATTGCCTTCCAGCCTGGCAGGTGAGAGCTACGCACGAGATCAGAGAGGTGATGACAAAGGTCGCGCCCGCAGTCAGTACAGAAGTCCCGATTATCCTGCACAAAGCACGAAAATTCACGGCTTGAGTATAGGTCGCTTGTTCCCCATGCGGAGCGCTGGGTTCGCATGGGGACCGCAGATTTCTCCACTTCGCGCCCTTCTTTTCGGGCGGAGATGGGTGTTTTGGAGATTGGTCGGCGCTTTGCGCCGATATGGCCCCACACTTTCTCCTCGAACAGCGCGAGGAGAAAGTATGGGGCACCCGGGGAGATTCCACGCGGAGAGTTTCTCCATCCCACTCAAGCCTGCGGCTTGAATGGGCCACCCGGGGTTATCTTTCTGTCTCGGGATTGGGTTCGGTGTCGGTGGATTCGCGGGGTTGGGGGCGGAGGAGTGGGAAGAGGATGACGTCGCGGATGGAGCGGGAGCCGGTGAGGATCATGGTGAGGCGGTCGATGCCGATGCCTTCGCCGCCGGTGGGCGGCAGGCCGTAGCCGAGGGCGCGGACGTAGTCCTCGTCCATCTGGTGGGCTTCTGTGTCGCCTCGCTCTCGCTCGGCGAGTTGTTGGTGGAAGCGGTTTTCCTGTTCGGCGGGATCGTTGAGCTCGGAGAAGGCGTTGCCGAGTTCGAATCCGCCGATGTAGAACTCGAAGCGCTCGACCCAGTCGGGCTCGTCGGGCTTTTGCTTGGAGAGCGGGGATACGGCGAGTGGGAACTCGTGGATGATGGTGGGCTGGATGAGGTGCTCTTCGGCTACGGCTTCGAAGAGTTCAGCGATCAGCTTTCCGTATGGTTCTCCATGGAAGATGCGGTCCTCAAACGTCGAGATAGCTCCCCATACGTCCGTCGCATGCTCGGACATCAAGGAGCTTAGGTCGCCACCTTTGCCTTCCTCTTCGTCTTTCCAATATTTATCCGAGAGTTCCTGTTGTTTTGCCTTGTTCCAAGTGTCAAACCGCTTTACGAAATCTGAGAAGGCGTAATGCGAGTCGAAGTCTTCAATCTCTGGCTTTACCTCAAGTTCTGGTGGCCAGAAATGGCGGATGGCTTCTCGCATGGTGAAGCGGCGCCACTTGGCGAGGTCGATTACTACTTCTTCGCCAGCGCGGGGGCCTTTGGGGATGGGGAATTTGGTGACTGTGGTGCCGTTGACTTCCTGGGCGGCGAAGGCGATGAATTCTTCGGTGAGGTCCATGAGCTCGTGGTAGTTGGCGTAGGCCTGGTAGAACTCGAGCATGGTGAACTCGGGGTTGTGCTGGGTGGAGATGCCTTCGTTGCGGAAGTTGCGGTTGATTTCGTAGACGCGGTCGAGGCCGCCGACGACGAGGCGCTTGAGGTAGAGCTCGGGGGCGATGCGGAGGTAGAGGTCGATGTCGAGGGCGTTGTGATGGGTGGTGAAGGGTCGCGCGGCGGCTCCGCCGGCGATGGGCTGCATCATGGGGGTTTCGACTTCGACGTAGCCGCGGGAATCGAAGAATTTGCGGGTGGCGGCTAGCAGTTTGGCGCGCTTGACGAAGACTTCGCGGACCTCGGGGTTCATGAAGAGGTCGACGTAGCGGCGGCGGTAGCGGAGTTCGACGTCTTCGAGGCCGTGGTACTTGTCGGGCAGGGCGAGCATGGCCTTGACGAGGAAGGTGAGGGTTTCGACATGGACGCTGAGCTCGCCGGTGCGGGTGCGGAAGAGATAGCCGGTGACGCCGATGTGGTCGCCGAGGTCGAGGAGCTTGTAGATGTCGAAGGCGTTGTCGCCGATGGCGTCTTTGCGGATGTAGAGCTGGAGGCGCTGGCCGGATTGCTGGAGATGGGCGAAGCCGGCCTTGCCCTGGCCGCGGATGGCCATGAGGCGTCCGGCGATGGCGACGGCGGGCTTTTCGGCTTCGAGCTGCTCGGCGGTGGTGTCGCGGTGCTGCTCCCAGATTTGGGGAATAGTGTGGGAGGCGTCGAAATGGTTGGGATAGGCGGGCTGGCCGAGGGCCTCGATCTGCTTCAGTTTTTCCTGGCGGAGCGCGAATTGGTTGCGCTCGAAATCGGAGTCAAACACTGGCGTTCCTCTGATGGATGCGGTCTTTCTGGAGTATAAATTCGCGGGCGGAAGAAATTGCGCGGCGAGGCCGGGTTTTGCTTTCTAGCAATTGGCCCGATGGGGTATAAAAGCCGCTGGGCATGGCTGACTGGAAAGAAGACGGAAAGCAGACCGGGCGGGAGGTCACGAAGGCGATCATCCAGGTGGACCGGATGCTGCAGATTGCCCTGATTCTGCCGGCGGCGGTGTTTATCGGCTGGCTGATTGGGGCAGGGCTGGATCGTTTGCTGCACCAGCACTGGATTTATATCGTTGGGATTTTTGTGGGGACGGGGGCCGGGATCATGCAGGTCTTCCGGCTGCTGCATGAGCTCGAGAAGAAGATGGAGCGGTCCGAGGCGGGGAAGAGCGCGGGTGGTGATGGAGCGGAGGATCAGGCAGGCGAGGGAGACGGTAGAATCCAGAAGGAGCCGAAGTGACCGAGACGAGCAAGCCAGAGACGAGCGAGCCAGAGATGAACGAAGCGCAGAGCAGCGAGCCGATGCTGGACTTCACAGACGCGCAGTTTGTGGGCGCGATGCGGCGTTCGATGCGGAACATTGCGGCGCTGGGCGTGGTGCTGGCGGGACTGCTGACGGCGTTTTACGGCTGGCGGACAGGGCTAATGCTGCTGATCGGGGCGGCGGTATCGTTTACCGGAGTATGGGAGTGGCGCCGGCTGGTGGCGGCCATTAACGCACGGCTGGATTCGAACCAGAGCTCGCAGTCGCTGGGGCGGACAATCTTCACATTTTTGCTGCGTCTGGCTATGGTGGGAGCCGTGCTCTATGGTAGCCTAAGATACTTAGAGGGTTCAGTTTATGCCCTGATCGCCGGGCTTTCCCTGGCGATGGTCATGCTCACGGTGGAAGCCTTTCGGATCATGAAGCGCTGAACCGCAGGACTCAATTTTTCATCAGGACAATTTTTTCTTTCTAAGGATTACGGAGCGAAACCCGCAAGACCCGCATGCTGCAACTGCTGAATCAACTCACGGCGCTATTGAACCACCTTTTTGGCTGGCCGCTGACGAATTTGATGGATAAGGCCGGATTTCCTCCAGCCGTGGCTGGGGCACCGATTCACAACCGTTTGACGTTGCAGCTTGTGATTACGGTATCCCTGGTTCTGTTTTTTATTTATGTGCGCATTCGGCTGAGCGTGGAGAAGCCTGGCAAGGCGCAGCATCTGGCCGAGATTGTCTACGAGTTTGTGGAAGGGCAGGCCAAGGAAATCATCGGCCACGGCTATGAGCCGTACCTGAGCTACGGCACGATGATCCTGGTGTTTATTCTGCTGAACAACTGCATGGGGCTGCTGCCGGGGATTGACACGCCGACGGCGAGCCCGGTGGTACCGCTGGGGCTGGCGCTGCTGACATTCGTTTACTACAACGTGCATGGACTGTGGCAACAGGGGCCGTGGAACTACTTCAAGCATTTTCTGGGTCCGGTGAAGGTGATCTGGTGGTTTACCTTTCCGCTGGAGATTGTTTCGCATCTGGCGCGCATCCTGTCTCTGACGGTGCGTCTCTACGCCAATATGTTTGCGAGTGACCTTCTGACGCTGGTGTTTTACTCGATGGTCCCGATGCTGTTTCCGATCCTGTTTTTGGGGCTACACTTTTTGGTGGCGTTGATTCAGTGCTATGTGTTCATGTTGTTGACATTCATTTATCTGGCGCAGGCCGTCTCGCACGAGGCGGATCTGTAAACTGGGTTGCTCCGGGCGGTGGTTTGAGCCGTTCGGAAAATTAACGCTTTTCCGGCGGGAAGAGGTATGGAACAGGGCCTTGGATACCCGGTAGCGACAATTGGGAAGCAGGAGAGAATTATGCGTCGACTTCGTAATATTTTTATGACGGTGGCTTGTCTGTTAGCGGCCATGCCGGCGTTAGCGCAGACGGGTGGCGGTTCCAGCAGCAGTACGTGGGTTCCGATCGGAGCGGGCATCGGGATGGGGATTGCCTCAGGGTTCTGCGGCATCGGAGAAGGACTTGCCGCACTGGGCGCGACGCAGGGCGTATCGCGGAATCCGGGTGCGCGTCCATTGATCATGACCATGTTCGTGCTTGGCCTGGCGTTTATTGAGTCGCTGGCGCTGTTCACGATGGTGATCGTGTTTGCCAAGGTGAAGTAAGACCGGGGCAGAACAGCAAGAGATAGCAAAGGCCTCCGGGAAACCGGAGGCCTTTGTGTTTGTGGGTGAAAGGATGGCGGCTACGGCTTGTCGGCGAGGATGAGGGGGGATGGTCCGGGCGAGTCGAGCTGGCGGACGTTGGTGAAGCCGATTTCGGTGAGCCAGGAGCGGATCTGCTCGAAGGACCACGTGTCGCCGTCGGTGGTATTGACGAGCATATTGACGGCGAAGATGAGGCCGGGGACGGGTCCGCGGCGGTCCGCATTGACGAGGAATTCGGCAATGGCGATGGTGCCGCCGGGAGCGAGGGCGTCGAAGACCTTCTTGAGGAGATGGCGGCTGGCGGATTCGCCTTCAGAGTGGAGGATGTGGCCGAGGGTGGCGATGGTATAGCCGGAGCCGAAGTCGACTTCGCGGAGGTTGCCGGTGATGTAGCTGAAACGGTCGGTGAGGCCGAAACGGGCGACCATCTTTTGGGTGACCTCGGCAACGTTAGGCCAGTCGACGCCGGTGACGGTGACGTTGGGCGAAGCCTGTGCGAGCGCGATGCCCCAGACGCCGGAACCTGTGGCGATGTCGAGGACGCGGACCGGCTGGCCCGAGTGGAGCTGAGGCAAGGAATTGGCCAGTACGCTTGCCGGCGCGTAGCTCATGGGGAAGATGTCGGCAACGAACTCTGCGAAGAAGGCAGAGCCGTCGTCTTTTTCATCGACACGCTCGACGGGTTTGCCGGTTTTGACGACGTCGCGAAGGTGGAGGAAGTTGGGCATGAGCTGGCGGCTCATGTGCCGGTACATGCCGCCGAGGAAGGCGGGTTTGCCGGAGACGAGAAAGGTGGAGGAGTCCGGGGTGAGCGCATAGTGGTTGTCGTTGTCGCGTGTGAGGAGCTGGAGGCCGACGAGAAGATCGAGAACGGGGCGCAGGCCGCGCGTGGAAGCGCCGGTTTCGGCGGCGAGCTGGTCGAGGGTTTTGGGGCTTTTGTCCAAGGCATCGAAGACACCGTTGCAAACGGCGCTCTCTATGGCAAGTGGGGGCACGTAGCCCCACATGAACTGCATGATGCGCTCAGGTGTTACGGCTTGCGGCTGAGCTGCTGACATGAAACATCCTCCTGGGGATCTTGTTGAGGGGAGTGCCTCATCATACGCCCCGCGATGCATCTCGGGTAGGACAGGAGAGAAGGCCGTGTTTTTACAGTGGCTTTGTTGCCAGTGCTGGCAATGGGCGACCAGAACAAACGGCCTTTCCTCGAAGGAAAGGCCGCGTGGAATATCCGGCTTCGGTACAGATACGAAGGAGAACCGCGGTTAGCGGGCTTTGGTGTTGATGGCGGCCATGACGGCGGAGGCCGTACCGGGGACGGGAGTCTGCTGCGTGGAAAAGACGGGGAAGGTTTCCGCAGCGTGGCGAGCCATGGAGAGCACGCGACCGGGGATGATGCCGAGGACGAGAGTGACTGCCACGGTGAGGGCCATCGCGAGACAGAGTGGAGCAGAAACGCGCGGGACGTTGAGAACCGGCGAGCTGTCCATGGGCTTGGTGTAGGTGGCGGTGAGTACGCGGAGGTAGTAGAAGACCGCGATGCCGCTGTTGAGCAGGCCGATGATGGCCAGCCAGATCATTCCGGAGTGAATGGCCGCGGCGAAGACATAGAACTTGCCGAAGAAGCCGCCGGTGAAAGGGATTCCGATGAGCGACAACAGGAAGAAGGCCATGACGCCGCCGAGCAGAGGCGAGCGATAGGCGAGGCCCTTGTAGTCCTCGATGAGGGTGAGGCGGTCTTCGTAGCCGCCGGCGTGGCTGATGACGGCGAAGATGCCGACGTTCATGACGGCATAAGCGACGGCGTAGAAGCTGGCCGCGGCGACGCCATCAGTAGAGAGCACAGTGAAGGCGACGAGCAGGTAGCCGGCGTGCGCGATGGAGGAATAGGCGAGCATGCGCTTGACGTTCTTCTGGCGAAGCGCGCCGAGGTTGCCGATGGTCATGGAGACGGCAGCGAGGATCCAGAGGAGCGGCATCCAGTGATTCTGGAGCTGGGGGAAGGCCTCATAGGCGATGCGGAGCAGGACGGCAAAGGCAGCGGCCTTGGGCGCGGTGGACATGAGGCCGACGATGGGGGAAGGCGCGCCTTCGTAGACATCGGGCGTCCAGAGATGGAACGGGGCGGCGGAGACCTTGAAGGCCAGGCCGATGACGATGAAGGCCAGGCCGACGACTGCGATGGGCAGCGCGTGGCTGGTGGCGAGGCCGGCGGCGATGTCGGTGATGCGGGTGGTTCCAGTGGCGCCGTAGGTGAGCGCGATGCCATAGAGGAAAAACGCCGTGGCGAAGGAGCCGAGGAGGAAGTACTTGAGGGCTGATTCGGGGCTCTTGGCGGTTTTGCGGCGGAATCCGGCGAGGATGTAGGTGGAGATGGAGGAGATTTCGAGGCCGATGAAGACGAGCAGCAGTTCGACGCCGCTGGTCATGAGCAGCATGCCGACCGCGCCGAAAGACATGAGGGCAAAGAGTTCGCCGAGGCTTTCCGTATCGGGGTGTACGGCATCGAGCACGACCAGCGCAGAAACCAGGATGATGCCGGAGATGAGGACATGGAAGAAGACGCTGAAGGCGTCCGTCTGTACGACGCCGAAGTAGGCGGTGCCGACGGGAAGGGAATACTGGTAGAGGCTCGCTATGAGAGCGGCGAGGGCGCCGAACGCGGCGAGCCAGCCGAGGGGCTTACGGCTGGCCTGCTTTGGCATGACCGGGTCGATCAACATGATGGCGACGCCGGTGAGGGTGAAGATGATTTCCGGAAGTATGCGGAGGACAGTCATCGATCCGTTCATGGGTTACTGCCTTCCTTTCAGGATGTTTGCCTGCGCCGGAAGGCTGCGGCCGTGAATCTGGGCAACCGGTTGTGTCATAGGAGGATTGGCGAGGGGGCGAACACCGTCTTCGATGCCGCGGATCCAGAAGGGCGAAGCGACGCCCATGACGACCATGAGCAGCACCATGGGCCAGAGGGTGACGAACTCGCGGAAGTTGACGTCAGCGGTGGGCCTGTTTTCGACCAGGGAGGATGGTGGGCCGTAGAAGACGCGCTGGATGAACCAGAGCATGTAGGAGGCGCTGAGGATGACGCCGAGAGTGGCGGCGACGACCCATCCGTGATGGCCAACGAAGCTGCCGCTAAGGACCAGGAACTCGCCGACAAAGCCGTTGAGGATGGGCAGGCCGATGAGCGAGAGCGTGGTGATGACGTAGAGGGTGGCCATGTGCGGCAGGCGTTTGGAGAGGCCGCCGTACTCGGAGATTTCGAAGGTGCCGTAGCGCTCGTAAAGGATGCCGAGCAGGACGAGCAGCGCGCCACCGGAGACGCCTTCATTGATGATCTGATAGACGGCGCCATCGAGGCCGGTAATGGAGAAGCAGAAGATGCCGAGCGTGCAGAAGCTGAGCTGGCTGAGGATGGAGTAGGCGACCAGGCGCTTCATATCGCGCTGTACGAGGGCGACGAGCGCGCCATAGATGAGGCCGATGACGGCAAGGGCGATCATCCAGGGGGCGAATTCGCGAGCCTGCTGAGGGAAGAGGCCGAGGTTGAAGCGAATGAGTGAGTAAAGGCCGAGCTTGCCGGCGATCACCATCGACATGGCTGTGGGGGCTTCAGTAAGACCGTCTGCGAGCCAGCCGTGCAGCGGGAAGACCGGGACTTTGACGGCGAAGGCTACGAGGAAGACCAGAGCGGCCCAGAAGAGTGCCTGTGGTCCGAGGCCGCCGGCGGCAATGGCGCTCTGCAACTGGGTGAACTCGAAGGTGCCTGTTTCAGCATAGAGCCAGAGGATGGCGACGAGCAGCAGCGCAGAGGGAATAAAGGCATAGAGGAAAAACTTGACGGCTGCCTGCGGTCCGCGGGTGCGGCCGAACATGGCGATGAGGATGGCCATGGGGACAAGCGTGAGTTCCCAGAAGGCGTAGTAGAGGAAGAGGTCGAGCGAGACGAAGACGCCGAGCATGGCGGTCTGCTGGATCAGAAATAGGAAGTAGAACTCCTTGGTGCGATTCTCGATGGCCTTCCAGGAGACGAGGACGCCGATGGGCGCGAGGAAGCCGGTGAGAACGACGAGCCACATGGAGAGTCCGTCGATGCCGAGGTGATAACGGATGGCAGGGTGGGCGATCCAGGGCGCGTTGATGACGAACTGGAAGCCTGAGTGTCCGTATTCAAAATGCGCCGGCAGGTGCAGCGTAAGGACAAAGGTGGCGAGCGTGACCAGGAGGGCCCACCACTGGATGATGCGGCCGCGCCGGGGCAGCAGGGCAAGGATAATCGCTCCTGCGAGGGGCAGGAAGGTTATCAGCGATAAGATTGATCCGTTCAGCACGAAGCCTTTCCTCTATGCATGCCAACTGGCTGCGAAAAATGCGCCGGAATCACCGGGATGCCGGTCGACGCAACAGGCCGATGGGAGCATCCAGGAGTAAAGCGCGAAACCAAAACCAATCCAAAAGCCGACATGATCACGATCCAAGAGTGCTTGCAGTCCGCGAAACTGCCGGCCGCGGACTGATTAGTGAAGCATGAAGCTGCCCGTGAACACGAAGTAGGTCACGACCAGCACCAACATGGCTCCAAATGCCAGCCAACCGGCATAGGAGCGGATATTTCCAGACTGAATACGGGCTACGAGCGAGCCGAAGCCCTGAGCTGTAGCACCGGCTGTGAACCCGGCGCCGTCAATGACGCCGCGATCAATTAGAAAATTGAGCACGAAGCGGGAGAAGAAGAGCACGGGTGCTGCAATGACGGCGCCGTAGAACTCGTCGACCCAGTACTTGTTGAAGAGCATGCGGTACACGCCGCGGAATTTTTGAGCAAGCAACTCGGGCAGTTCAGGCCTGGCGTAGTACATGAGGTGCGCGATGTACCAGCCGCCGGCGGCCGTCAGCGTGGAGACGATGGCGAGGATCAACTGCAGATGATCACTGCCGGCTCCAGCCGGGGCGTGAATCACGTTTGGATTCATGGAGAGGCCTGCGGTGTTGAAGACGGGAGCGAGGAAGCGGGTGAACCACTCGTTGCCGCCGAGTCCTGCCGGCCAGCCCATCCAGCCGCCGATGACGGAGAGGATGGCAAGAATGATGAGCGGGATGAGCATGACCCAGGGGCTCTCATGGATGCCGTGACCGTGGCCATGCTCCTTCGCGTGGGCCATGATTTCCGAGTCCGCGGTGCGGTCCTTGCCGAAGAAGGTCATGTACCAGAGGCGGAACATGTAGAAGGCGGTGAGGCCGGCGGTGAAGAGGCCTACGAACCAAAGGATTTTGCCTCCGGGGGAGATGAAAGCTTCGTAGAGGATTTCGTCCTTGCTGACGAAGCCGGAGAGCGGTGGGAAGCCGGAGATGGCGAAGACCGCTGCGGTCATGGTCCAGAAGGTAATGGGGATTTTCTTGCGGAGACCGCCCATGTAGCGCATGTCCTGTTCACCGGAGAGCGCATGGATCACAGAGCCGGCAGCGAGGAAGAGCAGCGCCTTGAAGAAGGCGTGGGAAACGAGATGGAAGACGCCCGCGCCGTAGGCAGCGACTCCGCAGCCGAGGAACATGTAGCCGAGCTGGGAGACGGTGGAGTAGGCGAGGACGCGCTTGATGTCATTCTGGGCGACGGCCATGGTGGCGGCGAAAAATGCCGTTGCGGTGCCGATGACGGCGACGAGTCCCAGGGCCAGAGCGGAGCGGTCAAAGATGACGTGCGCGCGGGCGACCATGTAGACGCCAGCGGTGACCATGGTGGCGGCGTGGATGAGAGCCGAAACCGGGGTGGGGCCTTCCATGGCGTCAGGGAGCCAGACGTAGAGGGGAATCTGTGCGGACTTGCCGGTGGCGCCGAGCAGGAGCAGCAGGCCGATGGCGGTGAGGAATCCGCCCTGCCATGCGGGGTGCGCGATGATCTGCGCGAAGACCTGGGTGTAGTCGAGGGTTCCGAAATGCTGGACCATCAGGAACATGGCCAGGAGGAATCCGAAGTCGCCAACGCGGTTATAGATGAAGGCTTTTTTGCCTGCGTCGGCGGCGGAGGTCTTGAGGACATAGAAGCCGATGAGCAGGTAAGAGGCGAGGCCTACGCCTTCCCAGCCGATGAAGAGCAGCAGGAAATTGTTGGCGAGGACCAGCGTGAGCATGAAGAACATGAAGAGATTGAGATAGGCGAAGTAGCGCCAGTAGCCGTCTTCATGAGCCATGTAGCCGATGGAGTAGACGTGAATGAGGAAGCCTACGCCGGTGATGACACAGAGCATGACCATGGTGAGCTGGTCGAGCTGGAAGGTGAAGCCGGCATGGAATGGGCCGGCGGAGATCCAGGTAGCGACGCGCTCGACGTGGGGCAGGGTAAGCGAGCTGAAACGGGCGACGATGGTCGCGACCTGAATCAGCGGGATGGCGGTGGCGATGATGGCGACCGCGGTCACCAGAGCCTTAGGCAGACGGCGGCCGAACAGGCCGTTCACCAGGAATCCGGCAAGGGGCAGAATGGGCAGCAGCCAAAGGTGCAGATTGGGGATTCCGTTCATAGCTTCATCAAGTCCACTTGGTCAACGTTAAGGGTCTTCCGTGTGCGGAAGAGCGCGATGATGATGGCCAGGCCGACAGCGGCTTCGGCGGCGGCGACGACCATTACGAAAAAGACGAAAATCTGCCCGCTGAACTGGTGGTTGATCTGGTTCCAGTAGTTGGCAAAAGCGACGAAGGAGAGATTGACGGCGTTGAGCATGAGCTCAATCGACATGAAGATGGTGATGATGTTGCGCTTGATAAGGAACGCGCCCACGCCGATGGAGAAGAGGATGGCGCTGAGGATGAGGTAGTAGGAAACAGGTACCATGCTTAGCGCTCCTTTCCCTGGTTTTTTGATTCGTCCTTGTGGGGTTCGTGGTGGCGGGCCAGCGCGACCGCGCCAAGGATGGCGATAAGGATGAGAACCGAAGTGACTTCAAAAGGCAGCAGCAGGTCGCGGAAGAGGACGGAGCTTAACTGGCTGGTTGAAACCATGTCCGGGCCGAGCACCGCGAATCCGAGAGACTTGCCGTTGGAGATGAAGATAAAAGTGAGCAGGGCAAAGAGCGCGGCGGCTCCGGGGAAGCCAAGAATGTAAGCAGCGCGGCTGCCATGCGTTCGCTCTTCACGCTGCGCGTTGAGCAGCATGATGACGAAGGTGAAGAGCACCATGATGGCGCCGGAGTAGACAATGACCTGCACCGCGGCCAGGAACTCCGCGCCGAGCAGCAGGTACAGCACCGCCAGCGACGTCATGACGACAATCAAAGAGAGGGCGCTGTTAATTGGGTGGCGCTGCAGCAGGAGGTTCAATGCTCCCGCCACGCAAAAGCCACCGAATATGAAGAAGAGAACTAGATGCATGCTTGCGTCGCCTGAGGTAAAGAGAAAAAAGCGGAACGTTTCAGCAGCCGGAAATCATTGTAATTCACAGCGGCCTCGTGAACCCTAGCCAGAGGCTGGTGACGACGATGTTGGCAATCGCCACAGGAAGCAGAACCTTCCAGCCAAAGCCCATGAGTTGATCGTAGCGGAAGCGAGGCAGCGTGCCGCGCACCCAGATGTAAACGAAGAGGAAGAAGAAGACCTTTGCAACAAACCAGAAGACCGGAAGGATTGCGTCGATGACCGGCCCAAAGGACGGGAAAAGATGACCGAAGGGGCTGGACCATCCGCCGAGGAAGAGCAGCGTGGCCACGCACGAGACGGTGATCATGTTTGCGTACTCTGACATGAAGAACATGGCGAACTTCATGGAGCTGTACTCGGTGTGGTAGCCGGCGGTGAGTTCGCTCTCCGCTTCGGGAAGGTCGAAGGGAGTGCGGTTGGTTTCCGCGTAGGCTGCCGTGAGATAGACGAAGAAGGCGACGATCTGGAAGCCGCCGAAGATGTTCCAGCTGAGTGCGCCGTGGGTGGCCTGGACGTCGACGATGGTGCGCAGGTTGAGCGAACCGGCGCGGAGGACGACGCCGACGAGCGAGAGGCCGAGGGCGAGCTCGTAGCTGACAAGCTGCGCGCTGGAACGCAGGGCTCCGAGCAGCGAGTACTTGTTGTTGGAGGACCAGCCGGAGAGCGCGATGCCGTAAACGCCGACCGAAGTGACGGCGAGAATGACGAGCAGTCCGATATTGACGTTGGCGATCTGGAAGAGATCGACGCCTTTGAATTTGATATCAGCGCCGAAGGGCACGACTGCGATGGAAGTGAGAGCGCAGGCGAGGGCGATGACAGGCGCGAGGATGTAGAGCGGCTTGTAGACGGCCGTGGGCAACAGGTCTTCCTTGAGGAAGAGCTTGAGGCCGTCGGCGAGCGGCTGGAGCAGGCCGAAGGGGCCGACGCGGCTGGGTCCCCAGCGGTTCTGGATGCGTCCTACGACCTTGCGCTCGAGCAGCACCGTGTAGGCGACAGCCGTGAGCAGGATCACCAGCACCACGGCGATCTTGATGATGCTCAGAAGAAGAAACCACCAAAAATTCACGTCGTTCAGGCCTTCCTAATCATTAGTCAGCGGCTGTTTCTGCCGGGCTTTGCTTTCTGGACTCCATCACTGAGTGCAGCATCTGGCTGTACTCGCCAAGCGTGCCGGAGGTAAAGAGAGTGTCATTGGAGGGCAGGACCAGGTCGCGGCGCGTTGCGCCGGTCTGGATCTGCACAAGGTCAGACTTGAGATGCTCGTCGTTGCCGGCCATGAGGTCGAGGCGTGGGAGGTCATAGGCAGGGACGAGGCGCTGGATTTCGTCGAAGATGGCGAATGGATCGAAGGGGCTCGCTTTGAGCTCCAACTGATGCGCGGTGAGCCAGACAGCGTGGCGATCGGCTTCGCCGGACTGTGTGCCGCGGGATTGGCCGAAGTCGGCGAGCAGGCCCTTGCCGAAGGGGACGAGCGACTTGATGTCATGGCCCATGTGACCGGCGAGGCGGACGATGAGATCGAAGTCGGAGCGGACGCCGGCCTTGTCGCCGGCCTTCTTGACGAGCTGGAGATCGCCGTAGGTATTGGTGGCGGTGCCGGCCTTCTCGTAGAGATTGGCAGCCGGGAGGATCACGTCAGCGAGCTTCGCGGTCTCAGTGAGGAACATGTCCTGCACGATGAGGAAAGTGTTCTTGAGAGCCGCGGGATCGACGCCGTAACGCTTGACGGGGTCTGCGCTGGCGACATAGAGGGCGGCGAGTTCGCCACGCCCGGCTGCGTCGAACATCTGGACCATGTCCATGCCGGCGGTCTGGGGCAGGGCAGCGCCGTATTCCTGCACGAAGCTGCCGGCGCCGGTGACGGGAACGTAGCCGGGGAGCAGGTCGGGCAGCAGGCCCATGTCTGACGCGCCGCGCGAGTTTGCGTAATCGCCGAGACAGGCGAACTTTACGTTCGGGAAGCCCGCGCCGAAGGCGATGAGGGCTTCGATGTCGCGGCCACGGTACTCGGAGCCGAAGGCGATGACGATGGACTCTTCCTTGCGGAGGGCCTCGCGGAAGCCAGCAGCGTTGGCATTGCCTTCGAAGGTTTTTTCATTGCCGGCAAGGAAGGCGATGAGCGCACCGTAGTTTTCCTGCTGAATCTTGAGGAATCCGGTGGCCTGGCGGCGCAGCTTGATGTCCTGATGGTTGGCGGCGTAGAGGCGCGCCTGATTATTACGGACATTGTTACGAATCTGCCAGGCGAGGAGCGGATGCTGCTCGGTGGGGTCGCTGCCGAGGACGAGAATGGCCTTTGCATCGGCGAAGTCGCGGATGGAGGCTTCCTTTTGCCCCTTTGCCTTGAGAGCGGCGAGGAAGCTGGGATAGTCCGCGGTGCGGTGGTGATCGATGTTGTTGGTGCCGAGGACGGTGCGGGCAAACTTCTGGAGGAGGTAGGCTTCCTCGTTGGTGATGCGGGTGGAACCGATCACGCCGATGGATTTGCCACCGCGGGTGTCACGAATTTCACGAAGCTGTTTGCCGGCAAAGTCGAGGGCTTCGTCCCAGGTGGCGGGCTTGAACTGGCCGTCAGGCTGCTTGAGCAGGGGCTGGGTGATGCGGTCTTCGCGGCTGGCGAAGTCGAATGCATAACGGCCCTTGATGCAGAGGAAGTCGTTGTTGAAGCCGCTCTTGTCGCGGTTGTCGCCACGGACGATTTCCATTCCGTCGTCTGCGCGGCGGACGCCGAGGGTGGTCTTGCAGCCGTCAGCGCAGTGGGTGCAGACGGTGGAGACATGGCTCATTTCCCAGGGGCGGGTCTTGTAGCGGTAGGTGCCGGAGGTGAGCGCGCCGACGGGGCAGATGTCGATGCACATGCCGCACTCTTCGCACTCGAGGTGATCCTGCTTGTTGGGGGCGATGACGGCGCCGGAGCCGCGATTCTGGATGCCGAGCGCCCAGACGTCCATGCCTTCGCCGCAGACGCGCACGCAGCGGTAGCAGAGGATGCAGCGCGGGCGGTCAAAGTAGACGACGGGCGACCACTGCTGCTCTTCGCGGTGGTTCTTGATTTCGACGAACTGCGACTGGTGCGCGCCGTACTTGAAGGTCATGTCCTGCAGCTCGCACTCGCCGCCGGCGTCACAGACGGGGCAGTCGAGGGGGTGGTTGCCGAGGAGCAGCTCGATGGTGGCCTTGCGGGCCTGAGCAATTTCAGGGCTCTCAGTGGTGACGACCATGCCGTCCGCGACGGGGGTGGTGCAGGCGGTCTGGAGCTTGGGCATTTTTTCTACGCGGACAACGCACATGCGGCAGGCGCCCTGCAGCGAGAGGCCGGGGTAGTAGCAGAACGCCGGGATCTCAATGCCGGCCTTGCGGCAGGCCTCAATGAGCAGCGTGCCCTTGGGGGCGGTGAGTTGCTTGCCATCGACGGTAAAGGTTACGTCAGCCATTCCTGTCTCGTTTCTTAAACGGTTGCCAGTTCGTAGTCCGGGGCCGGGTGATAGGGGCAGCCCTTGCCGTTGAGGTGATCTTCAAATTCTTTGCGGAACTTTTTGACGAAGGCCGCAGTCGGCATGGCCGCGGCGTCACCCAGTGGGCAAAAGGTGCGGCCCAGCATGTTGTCAGCAATGTACTTGATCTGGTCGATATCCTTGTCGACGGCGCCGCCCATATGTAACCGCGTGAGTGACTTTTTGAGCCAGTCGGTGCCTTCGCGGCAAGGGATGCACCAGCCACAGCTCTCATGCTGGTAGAACTTGATGGTGCGGAGGGCGAATTCGACCATGCAGACGGTTTCGTCGAGGACAACGACGCCGCCGGAACCAAGCATGGAGCCGGCTTTGGCGACCTGGTCGAAGTCCATCCCGATGTCGATTTCCTCAGGCAGGAGGACAGGCGTGGAGGATCCGCCGGGGACGACGGCCTTGAGTTTTTTGCCGTTTGGGATGCCGCCGCCGACCTCGTAGATCATCTTCTTGAGGTTGTAGCCCATGGGCAACTCGTAGACGCCGGGCTTCTCAAGATGTCCGCTGAGGCAGAAGAGGCGCGTGCCGCCGTTGCGCTCGGTGCCGAGGGCAGCGTATTCCTTAGCGCCGATGCGGAAGATGTGCGGGACGGTGGCGATGGTTTCGGCGTTGTTGATGATGGTGGGTCCGCCGTAGAGGCCCGCGACGGCAGGGAAGGGCGGGCGAATGCGAGGCACGCCGCGCTTGCCTTCAAGGGATTCCATGAGTGCGGACTCTTCGCCGACTTCGTAGGCCCCCGCGCCGGTCTGCACGACGATTTCGAAGTCGTGTTTAGTGCCGAAGATGCCCTTGCCGAGGAAGCCGCGCTGGTAGGCGTCGGCCACGGCTTTCTCCATGATCTCGATGAGGAAGCGATACTCGCCGCGGAGGTAGATGAAGCCCATCTTTGCGCCGACAGCGAGGCCGGCGATGAGCACGCCCTCGATGACGGAGTGGGGATCATGCTCGAAGATGAGGCGGTCCTTGCAGGTGCCGGGTTCGCTTTCGTCGCCGTTGACGAGGATGTACTTGGGCTTGGCGGATTCCTTGGGCACGAAGGACCATTTCATGCCGGCGGGGAAGCCGGCGCCGCCGCGACCGCGGAGGCCGGAGGTCTTGACCTCGTTGATGATGGCGTCGGGTTCCATTTCGAAGCACTTCCGCACCGACTTGTAGCCATCGAGTTCGAGGTAACGGTCGATGTCGGCCGCTCCCTTGCCGAAGCGGAAGCTGATGACCGGAACAACGTCAGGATGAGTGGTCAAATATGCCATGACTACTTGCTCGCTTTCGCGCGGTACTGGTCGAGTACCTTGTCCATCGATTCAGGGGTGAGGTTCTCGTGATAGTCGTAGTTGACCTGGACGGCCGGAGCCCAGGAGCAGGCGCCGATGCACTCGACTTCTTCGAGCGAGAAGAGCCCGTCGGGAGTGGTCTGCTTGTGGCCGATGCCGAGGCGCTGGCTGCAGTGGTGGAGGAGTTCGTTACCGCCGCGGAGCATGCAGGAGATATTGGTGCAGACCTGCACGTGGTATTTGCCCACGGGTTTGGTGCGCATCAGTGAATAGTAACTGACGACGTTACGAACATCGAGTTCGGTGATTCCGATGCGCTGGGCGACTTCGGCGACGACCGCATCGGAGATATAACCAATCTCATCCTGCGCGTAGAGCAGCATGGGGACCAGTGCTGAGCGCTTGACCGGGTAGAGGGTAACGAGCCGGTCAAAGCGCGCCGCCAGTTGGGGAGAGAAGATCGTCGTTTTTTCGGCTGCCATTCGCCGCGTGCTCCTCAGTTACAAAATCCTGGCGGCCAGAGTTTCCGCAGCAGCGTCCATTTCCATCGGGCTGCCCGAAGCAATGCCGTCGAGGCTTACGGTTCCGGCCCTGTCGATCACGAATGCGCCGGAAGAAGCCGTTGTTGATCCGTCCAGCGATTTGATCGACCACTGGCCGGAGCCGCTTTGGCTGTCGAAGGCAATTTCGAGAACCTTCGAGGCCGTACAAAACTGCAGACCGCAACCATCGCGGTCCGAGATTTTCATTGCGCCCCCGGGGAGTGCGAGCGAAACAGCCGCCGCAAAGGACTTGAGGAGCGCAGCGAAAGAAATCCAGAGTTCCTGATACAACTGCGGCGCGTCGCCAGACGTTTGGGTCATAGCGATGCGCGACTACCTGTCGATCTCACCGAGCACGATGTCGATCGAACCAATGACCGCCACCACGTCGGCTAACAACCTGCCCTCGCACATGGCAGGCAGAGCCTGCAGAGTGGCGAACGAAGGATTGCGCATGTGCACGCGGTAGGGCTTGGCCGTGCCGTCGCTCACCACGTAATAACCCATTTCGCCGCGAGGCGATTCCACTGCCTGATAGACTTCGCCGGCGGGAACGGTGAAACCCTCGGTCACAATCTTGAAGTGATAGATGAGGGCTTCCATCTCAGTTTTCATCTTTTCGCGATCCGGTAAGACCACCTTCGGTGCGTCGGCCTGGATGGGGCCTTCGGGCATGCCATCGAGGGCCTGGGTGGCAATTTTGACGGATTCGCGCATCTCTTCCAGGCGCACCCAGTAGCGCGCCCAGACATCGCCGTCAGTGGAAGTCGGCACCCTGAACTGAAAGTTTTCGTAGCCGGAGTAGGGCATGTCGCGGCGGAGGTCCCAGTCAACGCCAGAGGCGCGGAGCGGGGGACCGGTGACGCCGAGCGCGATGGCCTGTTCGGCGGTGAGATGGCCGACGCCCTTGAGGCGGTTGACCCAGATGGGATTGCCGGTGAGCAGGTTCTGATATTCGTCGATCTTCTCCGGCATTCTCTTGAGGAGCGCACGCACGCGGGGGAAGAAGTCGAGCGGCGGCTCGAGCGCGAGTCCGCCGACGCGGAAGTAGGAGGTCATCATGCGCTGGCCGGCGATAGCTTCAAAGAGGCGGAGCAGCTCTTCGCGCTCGCGGAAGCAGTAGAGGAAGACGGTGAGCGCGCCGATGTCCATGGCGTGGGTGCCGAGCCAGACCAGGTGAGACTGAAGGCGGGTGAGCTCGTTCATGAGCACGCGCATCCACTGGCCGCGAGGGGGAATTTCAAGCTGGAGGAGTTTTTCGACCGCGAGGCAGTAGGCCAGATTGTTGGTCATCGGGCACAGGTAGTCGATGCGGTCGGTCATGGGAACGACCTGCTGGTAGAACTTGGCTTCGCAGTTTTTTTCGATTCCGGTGTGGAGATAGCCGATGTCGGTAACGAGCTTGACGACGGTTTCGCCGTCGATTTCGACCACTACGCGGAGCACGCCGTGGGTGGACGGGTGCTGCGGCCCCATGTTGAGGACCATGGTGTGGGACTGGGAATCCTGCTCGTGGGAGGGCTTGACCAGTCGTTCGGTAGCGACAAATTCAGCGAGTTCAGGCATCGAGCGAGGCATTAGCGGTAACCCTCCACGGGATAGGTCTTTTGCAGGGGGTGGCCTTCCCATTCTTCGGGCATCATGATGCGGCGCAGGTCCGGGTGGCCCTGGAAGCGAACGCCGAAGAGGTCCCAGACCTCGCGTTCGTAAGAGTTGGAAGCGGGCCAGACGGAAGTGATGGACTCGACGGCGGGGTCGTCCGTGCTAACCATGACCTTGAGGCGAACACGCTCTTTGAGGTGATGGGAGAGCAGGTGATAGGAAAGCTGGAAACGGGGTTCGGCGGGATACCAGTCGACGGCGGTGAGATCAGAAAAGAAGTTGTAGCCGGCGGCGCGGACGATCTCGCAGGCCGAGCGGATCTTTTCACGCTGAATGGTCAGCGTAAGTTCGTTGCGATCGAACCTGGCATCGGTAATGATTTGAGAGTCGGCGCTACTGAGCGCCTCGATGGCACGATTGCCGGGTAGTGCTGTCAATACTGCTTCCTTGCCGATGATCGGTTCGTTAGCCACGCGTACTTTTGCCTCAATTCGGTTGAGAGGTACTTATAGATCGCCCCGGTCGTTTGTCCAGTCCAGGATGCCCTTCTTCCACACGTAAAAAATGCCGACCACGACGAAGCCGAGATAGACGACCATTTCCCAGAAGCCGAACATGCGCGAGCCGGTCAGCACAGGAAGATGGCGGTAAATGACAGCCCAGGGAAGCATGAAGACTGCTTCGACGTCGAAGAGGATGAACAGCATGGCGACCATGTAAAAGCGGACGGAGAATCGTCCGCGAGCGTCGCCTTCGACCGGCACACCGCACTCATAGGCATCTAGCTTGGCTTTGGACGCTCGTCCGCGGCCAATGAGCCACGAGAGGCCGACAATGGCCAAGCCCAAACCCGCTGCCACGACGACCTGGATCAGCAGCGGAAGGTAATTCCAAGTGTAGGGATGACTTTGCATAGTGATAGGACGAGGATTGTGCCAACACCCTCATTTCGAATCTAGTTCTGCGACTGTCAAGAGTCAAGGGAAGGGGCCGGAGTTCGATGGTCAAGATGTGATTCGATTCAATGTTTGCGCGGTGAATCGAATTGCATGAAAAGAAACGGTTCAGTGCATGGCTTCGAGCTCTTCCTTTGAGACGTCGCGGATGTGGGTGGCTAGGAACCAGCGATAGCCGAAGGGATCTTTCACGCCTGACATTCGGTCGCCGTAGGGCTGGTCCGCGGGTTCGCGAAAGCTGGTGGCTCCGGCGTCGATGGCGCGCCGGTAAAGGGCGTCGCAGTCTTCGGTGTAGATAAGAAAACTGGCCGGAGAGCCGCCGAAGTGCTGGATGGACCATGCTTCGACTGTCGGGGTCTCGTCGGCCATCATGAGGACAGAGTCGCCGATGGTGATTTCGGCGTGGCCGATGCGGCCATCGGCGTTGGTCATGCAGAGCCGCTCTTTGGCGCCGAATGCATGCTGGTAGAACTCGAGGGCGGCACGAGTGTTCTGGAACATGAGGTAGGGCTGGACGGAGTGGTAGTTATCGGGAATTGCTTTGACGGGCATGTTGCACCTCCCTTGCGAAACGATTGTCTCTCGATTCGGCTCGCGATGTGATGAAGAGGCATAGATCTGCCCGTGGGTGTTGGATGTGCAAATCAAAAAGCGGGAGCCGACTGGCTCCCGCGTGAAAGGTGATTCGGGCGTCTGCTGACTCAGTCGCGCGAGGGCGTGAGTTGCATGGGTTGCGTGAGACTGAAGATGATTTCAGCGTTGCGTGGCAAGTGGAGTGAGTCTGGCGGTTGCATGAGCATGTGGGCGCTGACCGCGCCGGCGCCTACGAGAGAACCGATCAGTGCTCCGCCAGGGCCGAATTTTGCGCCGACGAGAGCACCAAGGCCGGTGCCGGCGCCATATTCAGCACTGTCTTTGGCGAGGTGCATCCTGGGTTGGAAAGCACCTTCCTGCGTAGTGTTTGCGTGGGGTGCGGAAGTGTAGATGGCTTCGGCGTCCATGCGATAGGCCTTGCCGTCGGGGAGCAGGACGAACTGAGGGGTGAGTCGCAACGTGGCGCGCGAGACGAGATGGCGGCCGGGATGAACATCGGTGACGACGCCGCGCAGCTCAGAGCCAGCGGGGATGACGAGCTGTGATCCGCGATAGACGGGGGAAACGATGGTTGCGCGGAAGGGCGTGCCCTGAGGGGTGGTGTTGGTAGAAAGCGGCTGCAGCAGGCGGACCGTGATGTTGGTTCCGGGATTGAGCGCGTTGGGGATGAAGGGAATAACGCTAACCACGCCGTAGCTTGGGTTGGAGAAGCGATTCTCGAGTTGGGCGTCCTGCGCTTCCACCTGGTGCGTGGCGTGCTGGTCTGGAAGCCTGGTGACGATGCCGAAGTCAGTGTTGTCATAGCGACTGGCGTTGTTGCTGGCGGCGGTTGGCGTGTTGGCGGACTGGCCGGAATAGGTCGCGGATGCAGGAGCCGAAGATGTGGCAGCAGCGGGCTGCTGCGGTTGCGCGGCGGGCGCAGGCCGTTGCGCGGGCACGGCTGCGGAGGGCTTGCTCTGCTCGGGCGGCGGAGACGGCGGCGTCATGGGCTCGTTTGCGACGATGGGAGTGTCTGGCGGATTGGAGACGCCGCTGTACCGACTCTGGTTGTTTTGCGTGGAGCTGGTCTGCTGCGCGAAGGCGCAGGCGCCGGTGAGAAGGCCGCCGCTGATGAGCGCGACAGAGGCAAGTTGAAAGAACTGCTTCATACAAAACTCCTTGAAGAGCCGGTGAAGGGGGGATTGTCCTTCCCGGGTGTCATCTGAAGGTTAGACGCATACAGATGGACCCGGATGATGCTGCAAATGTTGCTTGCCATTTGCGTGGCGGAGCCAGCGAGGCAAACGCCGAAAACCCCGATGAAATCAGCCTATTCCAGTTGCCGAGGCGAGGCCAGAGCCTGCAAATGCCACGAACCAGCGCGGTTACCGGCAGGGTGTAAAAAATTCTCTGTCGGGGTGCACAGATCGAAAGCGGCCGTCTTTGTTAGAATCGCCAAGGAACAAGGCTAAATGGGCGAATTTGTTGACGTTATCGGAGGAGCCCACGGGGGGATGATCCCCGTGGATCGCCGCCCTCGGCTCCAGGAGCGTCTACACCACCAGATACTGAGGAATCACATGACTGAGATTGCTGCCATCCACGCCCGCGAAATTCTTGATTCGCGCGGCAACCCCACAGTAGAAGCGGATGTCATTCTTGCCGACGGCACCCTTGGCCGCGCGGCGGTCCCGAGCGGCGCCTCGACTGGCGAACATGAAGCGGTTGAGCTGCGCGACGGCGACAAGAGCCACTATCTTGGCAAGGGCGTGTTGCAGGCGGTTGAGAATATCGAAACTGCGATTGCGCCGGAGATTGAAGGCATGGATGCGGCCAATCAGCGGCTGATTGACGCGACGATGATCAGCCTGGACGGCACGGCGAACAAGGGCCGGCTGGGCGCGAATGCGATTCTGGCGGTGTCGATGGCCTGCGCGCGCGCGTCTGCCAATGCGCTGAAGATTCCGTTGTACCGGTACCTGGGCGGCGTGAATGCTTCGATTTTGCCGACGCCGATGATGAACATCCTGAACGGTGGCGCGCATGCTGACAACAACGTGGACTTTCAGGAGTTCATGGTGATGCCGGTAGGCGCGGAGCGGTTCAGCGATGCGCTGCGGTGGGGCGCGGAGGTTTTCCATACGCTGAAGGGCGTGCTGAAGAAGAAGGGCTACAACACGGCGGTTGGCGATGAGGGCGGATTTGCTCCTTCGTTGAAGTCGAATACGGAAGCGATTGAAGTGATTCTGGAAGCGATTGAACTGGCCGGCTACAAGGCGGGCGAGGATATCGCGATTGCGCTGGATCCGGCGGCGAGCGAGTTCTTCGACAAGGAGAAGGGGAAGTACGTTTTCAAGAAGTCGGACAAGAGCGAGAAGACCCCGGAAGAGATGTCGCAGTACTGGGAGAGCTGGATTCGGCAGTACCCGATTGTGTCCCTGGAAGACGGCCTGGCCGAGGATGACTGGCAGGGCTGGCGCTACCTGACGGAGCTGATCGGCTCGCGCGTGCAGCTGGTGGGCGATGATTTGTTCGTGACAAATACGGAGCGCCTGCAGCGCGGCATTGAAGAGGGCATTGCGAACTCGATCCTGATCAAAGTGAACCAGATTGGTACGGTGAGCGAGACGCTGGAAGCGATTGACCTGGGCCGGCGGTATGGGTACACGTCGATCATTTCGCATCGTAGCGGCGAGACGGAAGACACGTTCATTGCCGACCTGGCGGTGGCGACGGGCGTGGGCCAGATCAAGACGGGTTCAGCTTCACGCACGGATCGGATTGCGAAGTACAACCAGCTGCTTCGGATCGAAGAGCAACTGGGACAAGCGGCGGAGTTCCTGGGCCTTGAGTCAGTGAACTTCGGCGAGTAAATCACGGGGCGGCGGACAAAGATTCGCCGCCTTTCTTCTTTTTAGCCAAGCGAGGAGCCTGCGTGTCTGTTCGTCCCAAGCCTGTTGTCCTGACCATCCTGGATGGATGGGGTTATCGTGCTGAAACTGAAAACAACGCCATTGCGCTGGCTCGGAAGCCAACGTATGACAAGCTGATGGCCGAGTTCCCGAATACGCTGATTCGCGCGGCGGAACACTTTGTGGGCCTGCCGGATGGGCAGATGGGGAACAGCGAAGTCGGTCACCTGAACCTGGGCGCGGGACGCGTGGTGATGATGGACATTACCCGCATCGATGCGATGATTGCGAACGGGGATTTTTACAACGATCCCCAGATTGTGAAGGCGATTGAGCATGCGCTCAAGAACAATCGGGCGCTGCATTTGTTCGGGCTGGTTTCAGATGGCGGGGTACATTCGCATCAGAATCATCTGTACGCACTGCTGAAGGCGGCGAAGATGCATGGGCTGTCAAAGGTCTACGTGCATGCCTTCATGGATGGGCGCGACACGCTGCCGACCAGCGGTGCGGGCTACCTGGAGGCGCTGCGGCAGAAGATGCGCGAGTACCAGGTGGGCCAGATTGCGAGCGTGAGCGGGCGCTACTATGCGATGGATCGCGACCGGCGCTGGGAGCGCGAGAAGCTGGCGTTCGAGGCGATGGTGAAGGGTAAGACCGAGGGCGGCGCGACTCATGATCCGGTGGCCAAGGTGCGAGAGTGCTACGGCAAGGAGATGACGGACGAGTTTATTGTGCCCTTCGTGGTTACAGATGAGAAGGGGTATCCGGTAGGGACAATTGAGGATGGGGATGCCTGCATCATGTTCAACTACCGCGCAGACCGGGCGCGGCAGATTACGCGCGTGCTGACGCGCAACAGCGGGTTGAGCAAGGAAGAAGGGCGCGACCTGCCGGGGAGCGAGGATCTGGATGTGACGATTCCTCGGAACGAGGTGCCGAAGGGGCTGTATTACCTGTGCATGACGCAGTATGACAAGCTGTTTGCGCTGCCGTCGGTGTTGCTGCCGCAGTCAATGGAGAACCTGCTCGCCGATGTGCTGGCGCAGGCGAACCTGCGGAATCTGCGCGTGGCCGAGACGGAGAAGTATGCGCACGTGACGTACTTCTTCAACGGGGGCGTGGAGAAGCCGTTTCCGGGCGAGGATCGGATTCTGATTCCGTCGCAGAAGGTGGCGACGTACGATCTGGCTCCGGAGATGTCGGCGCAGGGGATTGCCGATGCGGTGACCAAGGCGGTGAACGACACGGCGTTCGATTTGATCGTGGTGAATTTTGCCAATGCCGACATGGTGGGGCACTCAGGCAAGCTGGAGCCGACGATCAAGGGCGTGGAGAAGATCGACTCTTGCCTGGGGCAGGTTTACCAGGCGGTGAAGCAGAAGGGCGGCGCGATGCTGGTGACGGCCGACCACGGGAATGCCGAGCTGATGGTGGATCCGGTGACGGGCGGTCCGCATACGGCGCATACGACGAATCCGGTGCCGTTTATTGCGATCACGGACCAGGTGAAGCAGCATCACTTGAAGGCAGGCGGGTCGCTGCAGGATGTTTCGCCGACGATTCTGCATCTGCTGGGACTGGCGCCTCCGCCGCAGATGACGGGGAAGGATTTGGAAGACTGTTAAGTTAAGTTGAAGGTTAGAGACAGACACCCTTGCGACTGAAGTTGCAAGGGTGTCTGTCGTTTTGGGGGACTGCAGGGCGGGCGAACGCGTGCTTCGCACGCAAAAGACTGTTGACCGCAAAGGCCGCGAAGAACTCCAAGACTCGAGAATGATGTGGCAGATCGTCAGAAGGTCATTCTCCCGCACATACCACGGCGTTGACTGAGGACATTCTGACTTTTCCGTCTGAATACTCGTCAAACCAGATTTGCGTTACCCCAATTACAAATCCCTGTGTTCCTATGCGGTTGATGCAGACTGAGCGGGGATAGGTGGTTTGTCAAAGAGAAAAGCCCCACGCAGGTGGGTGTCCTGTGTGGGGCGCGGAGTTTTGTACGTTCTAGAAGAGTTTCTTATCGTGGGGGTACCAGGTGAACTGGACGGTGGCGGTGGTGTCGCTCTGGGTGCCGGTCTTGTAGATGGGGATGAGGTAGTTTTCGTACTGGACCCAGGCGTGGAGTTCGAGGCTCTTGTCGGGGAGCAGGCGCTTGACGACGGAGAACGTGAAGTCGTTCTGGGTGGTGCCGCCGTTCAAGAAGGCGGTGTAGTCGATTTTGCGGGGGATGAAGGCACTGCTGGCCTTGTCGCGGCGGTAGATGAACTGAGCTTCTTCCTTGGGTGAGAAGTGCCAGGTGAGCCATGCCTGGCCACCTTTGTTTTCGCGGCCGATCCAACTGCCAAAAGTGAAGCCTTTGTTGGTGGTGCCCTGTCTCTGGATGTATTCGTATTCCATGAACTGACCGCGCTGGTCGTGGTTGCTGACGGGGTCGGTAGAGATGGCCTCGACGCGCAGACTGAGCCTGGGCAGGCCGGGGAAGTGCGAGAGGTAAATGCCGGGGGCAACGCTGGACCGGCGGGGCGTGTCGACGGGGCTCACGTCGTCGTGGACGAGCGAGTCGCAGTAGAGCGTGATCCAGTTGCGGACGAAGGGGAGCCGGTAGTTGAAGTCGAAGCTGCTGAAGCGGGCACCGGGATCCTTGGCGGAGTTCTTGACGGCGGCGGTCACGTTCTGGAAGCTGAAGAAGCTTTGCCAGAAGGTATGCCAGGTGACGGGTTCGTGGCCGAGGCCGCCCCAGATGATGGTGCGATCGAAGCCCATCTCAAGGTTACGAGTGGGCTTGAAGCTGATCTTTTCCATGTGGACCCAGGGCTGGTTGGGGTAGGTGT
>JAJZMO010000234.1 GCA_021798235.1 Acidobacteriota bacterium
TGGGGCCGGAGCTGCACTTTTCTCCGGGCTGGGTGCACCGCTGGAACCGCTGCTGTTGGGAGTTTTGAGAATTGTGGGTTTCGTCGCCATAGCACGAAAGTACCGTGCAGCCCTGAGACCGAAGGGGAAGGCGGTAGATTAGAAAATCCTCAAACGGGAAAAGATTCCGGCTGCCGCCAGCCAGCCGGATTGGCCGGGCAAGCTGGCGGTGCAGCCGGAGAAATGCGGCTTACTGAATCATGTTGATCGTTGACTGCTCGATCGTGTCAAAGGTGGTGATGGACTTGGCGTTGGCCTGATAGGCGCTTTGGGCCACGATCAAGTCGGAAAATTCACTGGAGATATTCACGTTGGATTGTTCCAGCGCGCCGTCCTGAATGGTTCCCCGTCCTCCGGAGCCGGCCACGCCCACCGTGGCCTGACCGCTGGCCAGCGTCGAAACGTAGTTGGTGCCGCCCACCTGTTGTAAGCCTTGCTCGTTGTTCACCGTGGCAATGGCCAACTGCCCGACGGCCTGCGTTTGACTGTTGGAGAATTGGACGGAGACAGTTCCGTCTGCACCAATGCTGAAGCTCTGATAGGTGCCGCTGGCGTAGCCGTCCTGCGACGTGCTGGCCACCGAGGAGGCCGCGGCCACCTGCGTCACCAGCGGGTTGCCCGCAGAGTTGTACAAGTTCCAAGAGAAGTTCATGTTCTTGGCACCGTCGGTCATGCCAGCAAAGCTGATACCGGTTAAATTCGACGCGGGCGAGATCAACTGGCCGCTGCTGTTGAAGGTGAGCGTGCCAGTGGTATTGGCCGTTGCGCCAGTGTAATCGCTCGAGGGCAATCCAATGGAGTAATTCCACGAATTCGGATTCACCTGCGTCAGTCCAGGAACTGTGGCCGACAGCGGATTGCTGGCCGCGCCGGTGATGGTGAGCGTGGTGCCGCCGCCGCCGACCGCCGCAGTGACACCGGGAATGCTGGCCGCGTTGATGGAGGCCGCAAGCTGCGTCAGCGTCTGACCGGTGTTGGGAATGGCGACGTTGGTTGGCGTTGTTGTACCCAACGTAATCGAGTTGGTAGCCGAGATGATTGGATCCGAAGCCGAGGCCGCCGTGTAGGTGTACGTGGACGGCGGGCCAGCGGCATAAACGGCATTCGCACCGGTCAACGCGGTTGTGGACTGGGTAAAGTTCACCGTAGCGATATGGCTGTTGCCCAGCGAATCATAGACTGTCACCTGCGCCGGAACCGTAGTGCCGGGAACGGTGCTGGAGTTCAAATTCATATTCAACGTGAACTGGCTGGTCGGGTTCGGGCTTTCGGTTGCGCCCACGGGAATCTGAATCGCCGCCAGCGGCGCGTTCGTGTTCACCACGCCGTTGGTCGCCGGGTAGCCCATGACGGACATGCCATCGCTGGTAATCAGATTGCCATTCTGATTGGTTTGGAAGTTGCCGGCGCGCGTGTACTCCTGTGTGCCGTTGTTGTTGACCACAAAAAACCCATTGCCCGTAAGCGCCACGTCGCTGGCCACTCCGGTGGAGTTGACGCTGCCCTGCGTGTAATCCGTGCTATTGGCAGAAACCTTGACGCCTTGGCCGGAGAGCACCGGATCGCCCGAACCGGAGGAGCCGACCTGTTGGTAAAACAGGTCCTCAAAGGAGGTCGTCTGCGCCTTGTATGCTGTGGTGCTCATGTTGGAAAGATTGTTGGCGATGGTATTGAGCGCCGTCGAATCGGCCTCAAGGCCCGTCAGTGGAATGGAAAAGGATGCCATAACATTCTCCTCAATCGAAGATGGAAATTCTGGATTCTCCCCTGAAACAAACGCTGCCGATCCTCTGGCCGGGGAGACTGGATCGAAGTTCGCTTCGACCCGCTACAGGAAGGCCACGTCTCTAGGGCAGGCCTCCTGCCGCTCGGGTTGCTGGCGGTGAAGTGGGCAGCGGCACCTGAGCCGTCGGGCTGCCCAGCCCACTCAAATGCGCGCCGGGGATGGACATTTGAATGGCGCGCAATACCTCTGGCTGCATGGCAAGATGCGCGGGCGATGCGGCGGATGTTGCCGCAGCGTGACCGCCCAGGGCCTGTGCCACCGCCTGCACGGCGGAGGAGCTGAGCGCACTGTGACTGCCCAAGGGCAACAGCGCCGAGGACGCACTGGGCTGGGCGATGCCAGCCGTCGCAGCTGCGGGAGACAGCAACGATGCGGCGGAGGCAGCACTGCCGGGACCGCTTCCATCTGTCTGCGCAGGCGAACCCGTCCGCGCTGCTCCCGTGGGAGAGGAACCCGTCCCCCCCGTGCCCGAGGTGCCGGTACCGGGTGTCAGTTCCTGATTGATCTGCACCAGTTGCTCCAGACTGTTCACATCCACCAGTTGCGTGATGTACTGCATCGGATCGGTCTGTGTCGTCGGATCTTGATTCTGAATCTCCGTCACCAGCAGCGAGAGAAAATCATTGGCGGTAATCGTCGCGCTGTTGCCGGAGGAACTGGAGCCGCTCGTCCCGCTGGTACTGCTGGTCGCTGCCGCCGTCATGCGCTGGCCGCGCGCTGCAATCGTTGCCCCCGTGGTCTGCTGCGCCAGCAGCGATGTCAACATGGCATTCTGCATTGCTCTCTTCCCTTCCGGAGACGCCGTCGCGTCCCCCCAACATCATTCCGTGATCGTCTTCCTTCGCCTAAATATGCACATTCACCTGATGCCCGCCCAGTGCGGAGACCGCAGCGCTGGTCGCCCCGCCCGTTCCCCAAGTCGCCAGGGATGCGCCTGCGCCGACGGATTGCACGCTCGATACGGAACTGCCCTGCCCGCTCGACTGGGTTCCACCTTGTGCGCCATTTTGTGTTTGACTCTGCGCTTGGCCCTGCCCCGGGCTGTGGCCTGCGCTCTGCGCCCAGGGATTGAAGACCGCCAGATTCTGCACGCCTGCGCGCTGCTCCTGCAGATAACTGGTCATCGCAGGCAAGGAGGCGGCCAGAACTGCATGGGCCGCAGTGGAATCGGAAGCAATGGATGCGGAGATCTGTCCAGAAACGCGATCGGCGCGCACCTCCAACCATCCCAGTTGCGGATCGCTGACGCCGACGGCCAACTGATTCGGCGTGACATGCAGCAAACGGCTTGCATCCACCGGAGCGTGATCGAGAGCGGCAAAGGCCGCCGAAGGTGCATAGCCCTGCGTGCGTATATTCGCTGCGCCTGCCAGGTTTGGCGTGGCCGCTCCAGCGACGGGCAGAGCATGGGCCTGCGTTGCGCCCGCTCCTGTTGTGCTCTGCGCCGTGCTGGAAACGATGGACGCTCCTGGCGCACCCATCGTCAACGTCGTGCTTGCTGTCGCGTTGGAATTGCCTGCGTGAGGAACTGCAGGGCTGACGGATGCCGCAGTCGAAAGCTGCGCCGTCGTCAAACTAGAAGAACTCGACGTCGCTGCGCCGGAGCTGGCTGCATTCGGATTCTGCGCGGAAAGATTCTGTGCGATCGCACCCGGGGTCGTGCTGCTGGAACTATTGGCCACGCTGGCCCCAGCACTGGTTCCCCCATCGCCAAGGGGCGGATTAGCTGCGGTTGTGTCGCTGCCAGAGACGGTGCCTGCATTTTGTGTGGCAACGCCCGCGCTATTGGTTGGGTTCTGGGCTGGGGATGCTTGCGTTGCCCCGGCATCTTGCGTTGTGGGCGTAGGTGCAACTTTTTCCGCTGTATTGGCGTGGATGGCCGGGCTGGTTGCAATCGCTGCATTCCTATTTTCTGGAAGCGACTGCGGCTGCAGCGCAGACTGCCCCGACTGCACGCTGCTCTGCGGGTCCGCCTTGGCGCTATTTTGTGTGCCGATTGCAGCACTGGCTTGTGCTGTGGCTGGAGCAATGGTTGTGCTCGCGCTCTGCATTCCGGTTGGCTGTGTGCGGCTGGCAAGAGTACTCGCATCACCGTTTGCACTTCCTTGAGAGAAATTCGATCCACCCGTAATCGAAGCGTTGGTTGGCACGGCATTGGTCGTTGGCACCGGAACGCTGACCCCAACAGCATTGGTCGTGGCGCTCGCTGCAATCCCAACGCCGGGTCCAGCAGCTGGCTGCGCTCCGTTTGGCTTACTCTTGCTGCGATCGGAGGACGATACGCCCGATGCCTGACCGGAAGCATCTTGTGTGGCAGCCGCAGCTGCGGTGCCATCGACGGCTGCGGTCGTCGCCGGAGTTGCTCCCGCCAACGAAGCAACCACGGCCGCTGGCTGCGCATTCGCAACTACGATCTCACTTGGAGAATTTCCATTCGGATTCTGTGCAGCAGCAACATCGGCATTGCTGGGCTGCACGCTGGTGGGTGTGCCATTCGCGACTCCGCTTCCACTGGTTTGCCCTTGCGTGGCAGTGGAATTCGCTGTCTTGGCATTGGTTGCGGCGGTGGTGCCAGCCTTCTGTGCTCCTGCTTGCGTTTTCTGGCTTTGCGATGCAGGCACGGACTGCGTGGCAACCGGCATCTTGG
>JAJZMO010000142.1 GCA_021798235.1 Acidobacteriota bacterium
CCAACATGGACGTGGCTGCCGTGCGTGGCCGCCACCACGGCGGGGATGGACAAGAACGGCACGCAGAGCGTGATCTCATCGCGGGTGTGTCCCTTGACCAAGGGAATGAATGCCTGCACAAAGGCCGTGGCCTCGCTGGCGGTTTTGTACATCTTCCAATTGGCGGCAATCAGCGGTTTGCGCTGGCTCATTGTTACTTTTTCTCCGTCAGGGCTTCAACGCCCGGCAGTTTTTTCCCTTCCAGGAATTCCAAGGATGCACCACCTCCGGTGGAGATGTGCGTAATCTTATCGGCGACGCCGGACTGCTGCACCGCAGCCACGGAGTCTCCGCCGCCGACGATGGATGTGGCGTCCGCATTGGCGGCCACGGCGCGGGCCACTTGCATGGTGCCGCGCGCGAAGGCTGACATTTCAAAAACGCCCATGGGTCCGTTCCAGACGATGGTGCTGGCCTCGGCGATCTCTTGCGTGAAGAGCGCGATGGTCTTGGGGCCGATGTCGAGCGCCATCCACTCTGCGGGAAAGTCTCCGGTGCCTTCGAAGGTTTGCGTTTTGGCGTTCGGCGCAAACTTATCGGCAAGGATGTGATCGACGGGCAGCAGAAAGCGCACGCCCTTGGCCTTGGCGGTTTCCATGGCGTGGCGGGCCACGTCGAGCTTGTCGGCCTCCAGCAGCGACTTGCCGGTGTTCTGGCCCTGCGCCTTCAAGAACGTGTAGGCCATGCCGCCGCCGACGAGCAGCGCATCCACCTTGTTGAGCAGGTTCTGGATGACCTCGATTTTGTCGGAGACCTTGGCGCCGCCGATGATGGCGACAAAGGGGCGGTCCGGTTCCGTGAGCGCCTTGCCCATGTAGGTCAATTCTTTTTCCATCAACAGGCCGGCGGCAGATTGCGCCACGTGATGCGTGATGCCCTCTGTGGAAGCGTGCGCGCGATGGGCGCTGCCAAAGGCGTCGTTGACGTACACGTCGCAGAGCTTGGCCAGCTTTTGCGCGAAGGCAGGATCGTTGGCCTCTTCTTCAGCGTGGAAGCGCAGGTTTTCCAGCAGCAGCACTTGGCCCGATTCCAACTGGCCGGCCAGCTCCTCCGCGGTTTCGCCAATGCAGTCCGGCGCGAAGCCGACATTGACCTCCTGGCCGAGACACTTGTCGATCATCGGGCGCAGTCGGTCTACGATGGGGCGCAGGCTCATCTTCGGGTTGGGCTTGCCCTTGGGGCGGCCCAGGTGCGAGGCCAGAATCAGCTTGGCCTTGTGCCGCAGCGCGTACTCAATGGTGGGCAACGTTTCGCGGATGCGCGTGTCGTCGGTGATGGTGGTGCCGTCTTCTGAGAGCGGGACGTTGAAGTCCACGCGGACAAAGACGCGCTTGTTTTCCAGGGAAAGATCGCGGATGGAGAGTTTGGACATGATGATGTACCGTTCAGCCTTCCTTAGCTGGCCAGGATGGCCTCAGCCTCAATTTCAATGCGCCATGTGGGATCGAGCAACTGGACGGCCACCATGGTGGTCGCCGGGCGGATGGTGCCGAAGAACTCGCCGTGGGCGCGGCCTACGGATTCCCAATCCTCGGCGTGCGCCAGAAAAATGCGGGTGCGGACAACATCATCCAGCTTGGCCCCGGCCTGCGCCAGCGTGTTGCGAATGATGCCCAGCACGTGGCGGGTTTGTTCGGCTGCATCGGCCTTGGTGGTGTCCAGGCCGACCGGCCCGGTGCCGGAGACGTGTACAACGTTGCCCATGCGCACAGCGCGGGAAAAGCCAATGACCGGTTCGTATGGGGAGGAGCCTGCGAAGTTTTGCCGCATGTGAATCGTTTGTTCCTTCAGGCAGAAATGGTTCCAGTGTGCAGAGATCGAGGGGCTGCTTGTTGCCCGGCAGCCCCTCCGGTAGTGTAACGGGAATACGCCGGAATTACAGACCCTTCTTGGTGACGAAGAGAATCAGGTCCCGAACGCGGTTGGAGTAGCCCCACTCGTTGTCGTACCAGCTGATCACCTTGGTCATGTTGCCGCCGATGACCTTGGTGGACGGCGCATCAATGATGGACGACAGCGGGTTGCTCTTGAAGTCAGAGGAGACCAGCTCCTTGGTTTCGTAGCCGAGGATGCCCTTCAACGGGCCTTCGGCAGCAGCCTTCAGCGCGGCGTTGACCGACTCCACCGTGATGGGCTTTTCCGTGGTGACGGTCAAGTCCACCACGCTGACCACCGGAGTGGGCACACGCAGGGAGAAGCCGTCCAGCTTGCCCTTCAGTTCCGGCAACACCAGGTGCAGCGCTTTGGCTGCGCCGGTGGAGGTCGGAATGATGTTGAGCGATGCGGCACGGGCGCGGCGCAGATCCTTGTGCGGAAAGTCCAGCGTGACCTGATCGTTGGTGAAGCTGTGAATCGTGTTCATCAGGCCGCTGACGATGCCAAAGTTTTCCAGCAGCACCTTGGCCAACGGAGCCAGGCAGTTCGTGGTGCAGGAGGCGTTGGAGATGACGTGGTGCTTGGCCGCGTCATACTTGTTCTCATTGACGCCGAGCACGATGGTGATGTCTTCGTTGGTGGCCGGTGCAGAGATGATGACCTTCTTGACCGTGCCCTGCATGTGGCCCTTGGCCTTGGTGGCGTCGGTAAAGTGGCCGGTGGATTCGACAACGATCTGCGCGCCAACGGAACTCCAGTCCAGCTTGGCAGGGTCGCGCTCGGCGAAGACCTTGATCTTCTTGCCGCTGACGCTGACGTAATCCGGGCCGGCTTCCACGTCCTGCGGCAGGTTGCCCAGGATGGAGTCGTACTTCAACAGGTGGGCCAGCGTTTTGGGGTCGGTCAGGTCATTGACGGCGACGAATTCAATATCAGGATTGTTCAGCGATGCCCGCAGTACGTTTCTGCCGATGCGGCCAAAGCCGTTGATGCCAACCTTCACTGCCATGTGTTTGCTCTCTCCTCAGTACAAGCTTTGTTGTAGGACGCGGGAATGATTCTCAGATCCTGTGTCTGCTTTTATTGTATGGGAGCGGGCGCGGTTTGTGTGTGACGGCGGCTGGATCCGTCTGTGATTTGGCCCCAGACGGGCGTCCTGTTTGCCGATAGGGATGGCCCGGGACGGCTGGTGGGGCATGTGGGAAAAATCTGGAAATCCAGAGGAAAATTTGCGGCCCGAGGCGGCAATGTGTTACAAGCGCGGTATGCGCAATTGGATGCGCGACCGATTCATGAGACGTCGCACGAAGCGTGGACCGAATAATTCGGAATCCACTGGAAAAATTGGACAGGAACTGCCCCAGGATCAGCCCGCGCCCCTGCAGCCGTCGTATATGGGTGCTGAATCTGGAACCAACCATACAGCTGCCGCCTCCGGGGAGGCTGCCTTTGCCTTGGACCAGGAACGCGCAGGCGAGGTTGGCGCTTCTGTGGAGGGAAGGCTGGTGGTGGAGACACAGCCGGAATCGCTGGCCGCTCCGACCACACTGCCCGCCGCACCGCAGGCCGCACACGCGCCCAAGGGGTATGTCGTGTTGACCATTGGACTGCCCGGCTCCGGCAAAACGACATGGTTCAAACGCCGTGGCGTCACGCCGCTGTCGAGCGACATGCTGCGCACCATTCTCTTTGATGACATCACGGAACAGCGCTATCAGGGCTTGGTCTTCTCCACGTTGCGCTCGCTCTTGCGCGCACGTCTGATCGCCAAGATGCCATGGAATTACGTGGACGCGACCAATCTGTCATCGCACGAACGCCGCCAGTGGATCAAAATGGCCCGCAGTTTTGGCTTTGAAGTGCATGCGGTCTTCTTTGATGTGCCGATCGAGGTCTGCCTGGAGCGCAACCAGCGCCGCGAACGCACCGTGAACGAGCAGACGCTGCGCGCCATGGCCGAGCGGCTGCGTCCGCCCAGCTTCAAAGAAGGCTTCAGCAAGATCACCGTGGTGCGCGTCAAAGGTGCCGATGGCGCAGAGGCCGCACAGGCCTAGAGCGGCATCGGACAGGAATACAAGCGGGCCAGAGAGAAGACTCTCTGGCCCGTAGTGTTTCAAGTGAAAAAATGATTGGGTGTGAACGGTTCGTGCGCGATCCGGCAGCGTGTTCCGGTCAGAAAAGAGCTGTGGGCTAGAGCGTCATTCCACGCAAGCCAACGGAAGGCTGGAATGGGGCACCCGAAGATTTTCGTTGGGGGAGAGCCCAGGTCTCAGAATCGAGACCTGGGCTCTCCCAAAACAGTATCGGTACCCAATATTTTGGGGAACAGTGGATAGGAAAAAATTCTCTACTGCTCCGACAAGTGGCCCAGCTTTTCCCGTTTGACTTGTAGATATTTTTCAAAGCTCTCGACAGGCTGCACGCTGGCCGAGACGCGCTCTGTGACGCGGATGCCTGCGGATTCCAGTGCGGCAACTTTTTCGGGATTGTTGGTCATCAGGCGCACGCCGGAGATGCCGAGTAGCTTGAGCACGG
>JAJZMO010000292.1 GCA_021798235.1 Acidobacteriota bacterium
TGGGCGCGGGGACGATGGGGTCGCGCATCGCGGCGCATCTGGCCAATGCCGGACTGCCCGTGGTGCTGCTGGACATTGTTCCCGCCGATGCCGCGCCGGGCGACAAGGCGCAGCGCAGCAAGATTGCCACAGCAGCGCTGGAGGGCCTGAAAAAAGCCAAGCCTGCCGCGTTTTACGACCCAGCCTTTGCGGCGCGCATTACCCCAGGAAATTTTGAAGACGATCTGGCGCTGCTGGCGGATTGCGACTGGGTGATTGAGGCTGTTGCCGAGGATTTGGCCATTAAGCAATCGCTGCTGGCCAAGATTGCGCCGCATTGCCACCGTGACGCCACCGTGACGACGAACACCAGCGGCCTGCCCGTGGCCAGCATCGCGGCGCACATGCCTGCGGAGTTTCGGCAGCGCTGGTTCGGCACACACTTTTTCAATCCACCACGGTATATGCGGCTGCTGGAGGTGATTCCAACAGCGGAGGCGGAGCCAGCGCGCATGGAGCGCATCGCCGCCTTCTGCGACCAGCGGCTGGGCAAGACGGTGGTGCGCGCCAAAGACACGCCGAATTTTATTGCCAACCGCATCGGAACTTTTTCCATTTTGAATATCGCCCGCCTGATGCAGGAGCAGGGATTGACGATCGAAGAGGTGGATGCGCTGACCGGCTCCGCGATTGGCTGGCCGAAGACGGGCACCTTTCGCCTGGCGGACATGGTGGGCATCGACGTGCTGGGCCACGTGGCGGCGAACTTTGCCGCGCAGGCGCAGCAGATTGGCGATGAGCGCGCCGATGTGACCTGGCCTGCGTTTCTGCAGGAGGTTTTGAATCGCAAATGGCTGGGCGACAAGACGAAGCAGGGCCTCTACAAAAAAGAAAAATCCGCCGACGGCGGCGAGACGCGGCTGGTGCTGGATTGGAAGACGCTGGAGTATCAGCCAACAGCGCGGCCTAAATTTCCGGCGCTGGAGATGGCCAAGAATGCCGAGTCCACGGCGGCGCGGCTGCGTCTGCTGTTGGCGGGCGATGTGCGCAAGGACAAGGCCGCGGCCTTCTACTGGCCGATGTTGACGGATCTGTGGACGTATGCGGCCAATCGCATCCCAGAGATTGCCGACGATGTGGTCAGCATCGATCGCGCCATGCAGGCGGGCTTCAATTGGGAGCTGGGACCGTTTGCGATGTGGGATGCGGTGGGCGTGCGTGCAACGGTTGAGCGGATGCGTGCCGAGGGCCGACCCATTGCGGCCAACGTGGAAAAGCTGCTGGCTGCAGGCCGTGAAAACTGGCGACGCGAGGATGCGGCGGCTTCGTCGGGGCGCGTGTACTTTGACCTGCGCACTGGCGCGGAGCAGCCGGAGCCGCAACCCGTCGGCATGGCCAGCGTTGCGGCCATGGAGCGGGCGCACGGCGTGGTGAAGAAGAATCCCGGCGCAGCGCTCGTTGACCTGGGCGACGGCGTGGCCTGCATCGAGTTTCGCTCCAAAATGAATGCCATTGGCGGCGACATTGTGCGTTTTGTAGCGGAGACGCTGCGGCCTGACGGCGAGTTTGTGCGCAACTTTTCTGCGTTCGTTATTCATGGCGATGCGCAGAATTTTTCTGTGGGCGCCAACATTCTGCAATTGCTGCTGGCCATGCAGGAGGAGGAGTGGGAGGAGATTGACGCCGAGATTCGCGCCTTTCAGGCAATGACGGCAGCGATTAAATTCTGCCCGCGACCGGTGGTGGCTGCTCCGTTTGGAATGTGCCTGGGCGGCGGCACGGAGGTGAATCTGCACGCTGCTGCACGGCAGGCGCATGCGGAGTTGTACATGGGACTGGTCGAGACCGGCGTGGGTCTGGTTCCCGCTGGAGGCGGTTGCAAGGAGATGGCATTGCGCGTTTTTGACGCGGCACAAAGCATCCGGCCCGATGGCCGCGCCGAAAGCGTGGAGCGTATGGAGGCGATGAAGCACGCCTTTGAGACCATTGTCATGGCCAAGGTCTCCACCGCGGCTGCCGAAGCGCGCGCGCTGGGATTTTTGAGTGCATCCGATGGATGCACGATGCACCGCGACCGTTTATTGCTGGATGCAAAGGCGCGTGCGCAGGCGTTGGCCGCTGCGGGCTACGCCGCTCCGCTGCCGCGCGCGGACTTGAGCGCAGCGGGTGAGAGCGTGCTGGCCACGCTGGAGTTGGGCGTGTATCTGATGCGGCAGGGCGAGTACATCAGCGACCATGACGTGAAGGTGGCCGCGCAGGCGGCGCGGGTGCTTTGCGGCGGCAAGGTTCCCGCTGGCACGCCGATGAGCGAACAGGATTATTTGGATTTGGAGCGCGAGGCGTTTTTGTCTCTCTGCGGTGAGAAGAAGACGCAGGAGCGGATCGCCTTTACGCTGAAGACGGGCAAGCCGCTGCGCAATTAGCGGCGCGGCTGCAAGAGGAGAACCATGCGCGAAGTGGTGCTAGCCAGTGCGGTGCGGACGGCGGCGGGCAAAGCCCCGCGCGGAGCCTTGCGCACAGTGCGTCCCGATGATTTGGCCGCTGTGGCAATGGCAGGCGCTCTGGATCGATTGCCGCAGTTGGATCGCACGGAGATTGAGGATGTCATTCTTGGCTGCGCGATGCCGGAGGCGGAGCAGGGAATGAACGTGGCGCGTATCGCCGCACTGCGCTGCGGGCTGCCGGTCTCCTCATCCGCGATGACCGTCAATCGCTTTTGCGCTTCGGGCCTGCAGGCCATTGCTTTGGCGGCAGAGCGCATCCGCGGCGGTGGGGCTGAGGTGATCGTTGCCGGTGGAGTGGAGAGCATGAGCCTGGTGCCGATGGGCGGCAACAAAGTCTCGGCCAATCCCTGGCTGATGGAGCATGCGCCGGGCACGTATCTTTCCATGGGACTGACGGCGGAGCGGCTGGCGCAGAAGTTTTCCATCGCGCGCGCGCAGGCCGACGCATTTTCGCTGCAAAGTCATCAACGTGCCGTGGCGGCCCAGCGTGAGAAAAATTTTGATGGAGAAATTGTTCCGGTCCAGATCGCCACGGTAAAAAAAATGGGCGGCAAGTGGGTGCGGGGTGAGGTGGAATTCTCCACCGATGAAGGCCCGCGTGCCGACACTTCGCTCGAGGCGCTCGCAGCGTTGAAGCCGGTCTTTCATGCTCGCGGAACGGTGACGGCGGGCAACTCCTCGCAGACCTCCGACGGAGCGGCGGCGGTGGTGGTGCTCTCTGCCGAGCGCGCGCAGGCGCTGGGCGTGCAGCCGTTGGCGCGCTTTGTGGCCTTTGCCACGGCGGGCTGTGAGCCGGAAGAGATGGGATTGGGGCCGGTCTACGCTGTGCCCAAGGCGCTGAAGCTGGCGGGATTGAAGTTGAACGATATTGGACTGATTGAGTTGAATGAGGCCTTCGCCGCGCAGTCGCTGGCCGTGATGGGGCAGCTTGCGCTGGACCCGGCCATCGTCAACGTCAATGGTGGCGCGATTGCGCTGGGGCACCCGCTGGGCTGCACTGGGGCCAAGTTGACGGCGACGTTGCTGGCCGAGATGCAGCGACGCAAGGTGCGCTATGGATTGGTGACGATGTGCGTTGGCGGCGGCATGGGTGCGGCGGGAATTTTTGAACGGCTGACGTAAATTGAGTGGCGCGGACAGTGTGGCTCCGCAGGAGGTGGACAGATGGCGACGGCTGAGACGAAAGCGCCGGTGCAACGGATTGGCGGCAGCAGTTTTTTGATTGAAGAGCGCAGCCCGGCGGAGGTATTTACACCGGAGGATTTTAGCGAGGAGCAGCGGCAGATCGCGCAGACCGCCCACGAGTTCGCCAAAAATGAAGTGCTGCCGCAGGCCGATGCGATTGAGGCCAAGCAATTCGACGTGACCAAGGGCCTGTTGCGCAAGGCCGGGGAATTGGGCCTGATGGGCGTCGATGTGCCGGAGGAGTTTGGCGGCCTCGAAATGGACAAGGTGACCTCGGCGATTGTCGCCGATCATATTGCGCAGTCGGCGAGTTTTTCTGTCGCCTTCAGCGCGCATGTGGGCATCGGCACGCTGCCCATCGTTTGGTATGGCACGCCGGAGCAGAAGCAGAAATATCTACCCAAGCTGGCCACAGGCGAGTGGATTGGCGCCTATGCGTTGTCCGAGGCCACCTCTGGCTCCGACGCGATGAACATTCGCGCGCGCGCCACGCTGGCACCGGATGGCAAACATTATTTGCTCAACGGCGAAAAGATGTGGATCACCAACGCAGGCTTCGCCGACATCTTCACCATCTTCGCCAAGGTGGATGGAGAAAAGTTCACTGCATTTTTGGTGGAGCGGGGCACGCCGGGGCTGACCGTGGGCGCAGAGGAGCACAAGCTGGGCATTCGCGGCTCCTCCACCTGCCCGTTGATTTTGGCCGACTGCACCGTGCCGGTGGAGAATGTGCTGGGCGAGATTGGCAAGGGCCATCATATCGCTTTCAACATTTTGAACA
>JAJZMO010000012.1 GCA_021798235.1 Acidobacteriota bacterium
CCATGTTTCAGGTATGCGCGCATCGGGTCCATTCCGCTGATTTCGGAGTCGAGCACTAGCGGTTCGATCTGCCGGTCTACGGTGAAGTTTTGTCCCATTCCTCCACCGTGGTAGCGCGTTTCCTTCACGCGCTCTACCTCGACATTCCCGATGGCGCGGCTCACCCATTGGGCTGCTTCAGGCTCGCCAGTCTTAAGAAAGATGCGCGTAGCGGGCTGCGATAGCATGACCTCGGCAAGGTGGCCGTAAATCACCTCAAGCTGCGCCTTGCCTTGAAATCCGAGTACCAGAGGATTGCCCGACTTGCGGTTTTCAGTGATCGCAGTATGAAGCTGAGGCAATTTCTGGAGCGTCGCCAACTCGTCGAGCACGAACCAGACGGGAGGCTGGTTCGGGCTGGGCGCTGTCAACAGACGCAACACCAGCATATCGATCCAGAAACTGTGCAACGGGCGGAGGGCCTCACGCTCGGATGCCTGCGACGGAATGAAGATCCATCCCTGCCGGTGTTTGGACCACTCACGGGCCGTCCACTCCGTTTTCGCCTCATCCTTGGACGGCAGGAGCCGGAAGCTGTCCGCAACCAAATTCAATGAACCGAGAACGCCAGACCGTTGCTGGGGAGCGGAGGGATGAATCATGGCAGCCAGTTCGGTTCCCTGCACTCTTTTGTCAATCTCCGCCTCGTTGGACATCCACTCGATCAACTGTTGTGGCGTAGGCAGGTCGAGCAACAGCTTGGCGAATATTTTCTGTGGCGTTTCGATAAAGAACTCATGTTTGGTCCGCTCGTCGGGGTGCTGGAAAAGTGAGGCAGCAAGAGTCCGGGCCTCGGAGCGACGCACCAATTCCTCCGATGGTCCCCAATACGGGCAACGCCGGTCGAGCGGATTCAGTACGATGTCGCGACGCTTCTCGCTGTAAAAGCGCTGAATGAACTCGCAAGCCGGGTCGTAAACAATGGCAGGATGACCGCGTTCCTGCACTTGCAGGAGAAGCTGCATGATGAGGGTCGTCTTGCCTGAACCGGTATCGCCGATGATTTCGATATGGCGATCTTCTGCCGTGCGCGGGATGCGTAACGGCTGCCCGCGCCAGGATACGTTGAAACCAACCCCGTCGCCTCGCACCAGACGATTGAAGGCGCGCGGGGAAACAAGGATTGGCCCGCGAAGTCTGCGACCGTACTTGATTTGTTTGCGCCGTTGGATATCACGGCCTATCCAATACGGGAGCGGTAGGATGAATACCAAAATGCCAGCAATGATCGGCCACTTGAAAATCGGAAGAGGACTCTCCCCACCGTAAACTTGGAGGCGCAGCCAGTTGTGCAACGAGCGACTGTTGTACGTCGTGGGCGCGCTACGAAAGAGATAGACCATACCCGCGGCTCGGGCGGAATTCGAGAGCGCCAGCGGCAGCGGTTTGGCATTCGACTGCGGCGTGGATCCACTCATCACGTCCTGCGCCCGCGCATAGTAGATGCGCTTCTTGCTGTCCGCCATGAGCAGTACGCGGTACTTTCCTTCTGGACGGAAGGTCTCCGTAATGGCGCTCTTCAGATAAACGGGAAGATAAAACTGCTGGAAAGGCGTGAACGCCCGCGCGTACGCGAGCCAAAGAAACGCAGCCGTCAGCGCCAGCGTCACAACAAACCATCCCAGAGAAAAGACCGGCCGACGCGACGGCCAGATGATGGATTCCTTGCGGCCCCATTCTGTCTTCGGCATGGTTACCCCTCCTTCTCCGGTCTCGCATGCTTGGCCATCGCTTCATGGGCTGCGCTGTGTTTGCTGGTCCGCACCTGGCTCAGTAGGTTCTCGTACTCATCCGTCGTGATGGCCTTTCCGCAAGCAATCGGGCTGAGGACATGCGCCAGGAAAAGCTGGAGGCCGACAATTTCGGTCAGCAGCAATTCGATCCCAGAATCCACGGTTGCAGCATGCGCTTCGCGCAGGAGAACCTCGCGCGCCCACTCTCTCAGGTTCCGACCGCTGGCTTCGGCGCGTCGTAGAAGAGCTTGCTCTTCGGTGATCGTGAACCGCGTCGCGATGCTCTGGGTCCGCGCCTCGCGGCCTGTAAGCCGGGTAAAGTTGTTCTCGATGCCCGCTGTTTCCGCCATCGATTCACCTCCAAGACGCGGTTCCCAATGGAACCGGTAATTTACTAAGTTCTTGTTTTCCCGGCGATTGCAAATGGAACCGAAACGGTTCCAAACGCAACCCTTTAAGGGGTGGAGTGTCGAAATAAACCCGGTGCGCAGCACCGAACCTACTGCTTGCACCAGAATCAGTCGTTGCGTGGATGTCAATCATGGGCAACCTCGGACGATTTGGGTGTCTTCGCGGAGTCCTTGGCACCATTGGAAGCCGTGCCATTCTGACTGGGTTGACGAACTCGAAGGCTCTGTCGAACGTGGGCCGACTGGGGCGACTCAAGAAACTCCTGGAAGTCCTTGTCCTTGGCGAAAACATAGGAGAGCGCCTTGTCTACGACTTCGTCTGCGGTGGTCTTCATGAAGGCGGCGTACTGGTCAATGCGTCGCGCGGTGGTGTCTTCGATGCGGATCATCGCGGAGACATAGCGGCGGGTTTCGGCAATCTCAAGCAGCGGCATAAGGTGACTCCTTTGGGTTGGTTGTGCGAGCTGCTTTGGGTTCGGATAAACCCTGCGCAGCCCGTAGAATCTCGACGGCATAAGCGCGGCAATCTGACGCAGAAAGATCAAAGCGATGACGAACTTCGAGCACGGTCAATACGTCGGCGATTGGCGCACCAGAAGCCAGCCAATCTTGAGCAGTTCGAATGTCTTCACCGCGGCGAAGCGAATCGCAGTTCCGACCTGAAGAGACAGCTTTAGTGGCCGGCTTGCCCTGACCATGGCGAATGGATGGAAGGCGACGGACTTTGCCTTTGCGAGTGTCTTTCAACATGAGATCGCCTCCAGTACAGACCGGCCTTTGGCGGGGAAAACATACTCTGTCTCAAAGCGCTCTGCGCGGCGGTCGTAACCTGAGACCCGCAGCACCTCGCGGATAACCCTCCGCCCAAGTTCGCGCTCGACATGGACGACGTAATCGACGGACTCGCCAATTTCGGCTTCGATGTCGGCATAGGTTAAGTTCTGATTACCACGCAGAACCAGATTCGCGAACCGTGCGAGCGCCCTGGCTGCCGAGTTGGCGTGAATGGTAGCGAGCGAGCCGGAATGCCCGGTATTGAGAGTATCGAGCAGGGTTCGCGCCTCGGTTCCCCGAACCTCGCCGACGATGATACGGTCGGGCCTGCAACGTAAGGCTGTTCTGAGGAGTTGTTCCATCGAGAGCGGACTCTTGAAGGTATCGCTCTGGCACTCAAAGCCGACAATGTTGGGCTTCGGAATCGAAAGCTCGGCTGTATCCTCGATGGTCACAATTCGCTCGTCCTCGGAGATGTACCAAGCGAGTGCGTTGAGCAGGGTTGTCTTCCCGGTTCCCGTTCCCCCGCTGATAAGCAGGGTCTTGCCAGTGTGAATCTGCTCTATCAAGAAGTACGCGAGGGACTGCGAAAGCGTACCGCGCACGATCAGGTCATCAATCCTGAAATGGCGGGCGGTAAACTTCCGAATGGTGAGACCCGGCCAGGGTTGTACTGCCGGAGGGATGTAACCGCACAGGCGGCTGCCTTCAGGAAGCCGGGCTTCGATGACCGGGTTGTCTTCGTCCAGCCGCTTGCCAAGGTTGTTGGCGATCACTTCAAGACCGGTACGCAGACTCGCGGGATCGAAGCAGATATGCGGCAAAGCCTGCATCTCCCCCTCGCGTTCGGCGTACCAGCTTCCATTGGGGTTGCCCATGATTTCGCTCACGTCGTGATCGAGCAAAAGATCCTCAATGGGACGGAGAAACGGGCGCAGCAATTCAAAGCTCATAGCGGGTGATCCAGCATTGGAAGCCCGGCGTGATGCCGGGCTTCCGGGATAAGGAGGAGGAGCGGTTCAGGCCGCGTCCTCTTCAGGGTTGAAGTCTTCGTCTGGCTCTTCTTCCACGCCAGCCTTCTCGGCCCGGTCGAGTTTCAGAATGGACGAGACCCGCACTTCCCAAACTCGGCTGGTCTGGCCGGTCTTCTTGTTCGTGGACTCGCGGCTTCGCAACTCGCCTTCAATGGCCAGGTGAGCGCCCTTCTTCAGGGTCTTCGCGTAATCGGCCAACTTGCCCCAGACGATGCAGCGGTGCCACTCGGTGTGGCCGTTGTATTCGCCGGTCTTCTTGTCTCTGTAAGTGCTTTTAGTGGCAAGCGAGAGGACGGTGAAACTCGCGTTCTTGGAAGTGATAGCGGTGGCGTCATTGCCGAGGAATCCGATGAGCGTGATGCGGTTCTGATACATGGTGTAATCTCCGTTAGTGAATTCCCGGATTGGCCGGGTCACCCCTTGGCGAAGCCTTAGCGAGGAGCCCGGCTCCCAAGT
>JAJZMO010000301.1 GCA_021798235.1 Acidobacteriota bacterium
AGTCTTCCCGGCGCAGGCCGGGAATGTGCGGGCACGCCTCACCGCAGCCCATGGTGATCAGCATCGCCGCATCGCGCGCCAGATCGTCGGTCAGCTTTTGCGGCGTGGCTTGGCTTAGATCGATGTATGATTCCCGCATCACCTCGACGACCGCCGGATGCACATGATCGCCCGGCTGTGTGCCTGCCGAGACGGCCCGCGCCAATTTGGGATCAGCCAGTTGATTAAAGAAGGCTGCCGCCATTTGCGACCGGCCCGCATTGTGTACGCACGCGAAGATGATTTTTTTCATCGAGACACCTGGAAATTATTTTCAGAAAAATATTTTTGACGCAGCCAAAGGGAGACGCGCACCAGACCGATCATCACCGGAACTTCCACCAGCGGGCCGATGACGCCCACGAAGGCTTCGCCGGAGTGAATGCCAAAAACAGCGACGGCCACGGCAATCGCCAGTTCAAAGTTATTGCTGGCGGCTGTAAAGGACAGTGTTGCCGTCTGTGCGTAATTCGCATGCGCTGCGCGGCCCATCCAGAAGCTGATAAAAAACATGGCGGCAAAGTAGATCGTCAGTGGAACGGCAATCTCAAATACATCCAGCGGCAGGCGCAAAATTTCTCCACCTTGCAGGCTGAACATCACCACGATGGTGAACAAGAGCGCGATCAGCGTCAGCGGAGCGATGCGCGGCAAAAATTTGGTTCGATACCACTCCTCCTGCCCGCGTACGACGAAGACGAAGCGTGTGATGGCTCCGGCTGCAAAGGGAATGCCCAGATAGAGCAGAACGCTTTTGGCAATCTGCGCCATGCCGACAGCGACGCGCGCGCCTTGCAGTCCAAACCAGGCGGGCGCAGCCGTCATCAGCACCCAGGCATAGACGCTGTAGAAGAGCACTTGAAATAGGCTGTTGAGTGCAACCAAACCGGCGGCTGTATCTGCATCGCCAGCGGCCAGATCATTCCACACCAGAACCATGGCGATGCAACGCGCCAGGCCGATCAGGATCAGCCCGCGCATGTAGGCCGGTTCTTGGCGCAGAAAAATCAGCGCCAGCGCAAACATGAGCAGCGGGCCGATTAGCCAATTTTGCAGCAGAGAGAGCGCCAGCACGCGCCGCTTGTCAAAGACACGATGCAGCGTCTCATACCGCACCTTCGCCAACGGCGGATAGAGCATCAGAATCAGCCCAACGGCGATCGGCACGTTCGTTGTGCCGTGTTGAAATCTCCCCAGAAATTCTTCTGTGCCGGGAACCCATCGACCCAGTGCCAGCCCAGCAGCCATGGCTAGAAATATCCAGAGCGTTAAATAGCGATCGAGAAAAGAAAGGCCTGTGGTGCAGGAACAATCTGTTGATGAAGTATTCGAATTCTCATAACGGTTCATCGAGCGGCTCGTTTCGTTGGGATCTGCGTGGGGCGCGGAGCATTCCGCACGGGCAGCAAAAATTTCGGCGTACAGCAGGCTTGCTCCAGCCGCTTGCGTTCGGTCTGCATCTGCGCATCTTCGCTCAGCCAATCCAGCGTCGCGCTTAAAACACTTCCGGCTGCGGCAGTGGCTGGGGGAAGAATGCGGTAGTGCATCCACTTGCCCTCACGGCGCGCGGCTACCAGCCCTGCGCGGCGCAGATAGGCCAGGTGCCGAGAGATTTTTGGCTGGCTTTCGTTCAAGATGCTGGTGAAGTAGCAGACGCAGATTTCACGCTCTGCCATCAGATTCAGCAGACGCAGACGGGTTTTGTCTGCCAATGCTTGAAAGACGCGGGGAATTTGCTGCGACGGTTTTGCAAGGCGCATGGCTCCATTATATATGGATATGCAAATGTATGAGATGCGCAGGTTGCACAAAATACAATCCTCGTTGCAGGTGTGGTTCGCCTGCAGAAACATTGTCTATACAGTAAGCCAACTTGCAGGCACAATAGAATCAGGAAGCGAATCGTGCGAACACTTATTCAGGCATCGAAGATTCTCGTCTCCGGCTCATGGGTCGAAGATCCGTCCGTGTTGGTTGAAGACGGGAACATTGTCGGGATCCACTCCGGAGACTTGGACGTGGATCTCAAGGCGGCGCATCGCATCCAGTACCCGGATGCAACCCTGGTTCCTGCATTTTTTGATGTACACACCCATGGGGCACGCGGTCACGATGTGATGGAAGGAACACAGGCAACCGTGGATGCCATCGGCTCTTTTTTGGCCAAGCACGGAGTCGGATCCTATTTTGCCACCACGGTTACAGCTCCGGAGGAAAAGATTTTGCGCGCTCTGGATGGCTTGGCCACACAGATTGAGCGCAAGCATCATCCGGGTGCCCGGCCCGTTGGCATTCATTTGGAAGGGCCATTTCTTTCCTGTGACAAGCGGGGCGTACATCCGGCGGAATACCTGCAGGCGCCCACCGTGGAGCGCTTCGAGCGCTACTGGCAGGCCGCACGCGGTCAGATTGCACTCATGACGGTTGCTCCCGAAACTCCCGGCGCAGTGGAGATGATCGCCCACGCCACGCGCAAGGGCGTGCGTGTTAGTCTGGGCCACAGCAATGCACGTACTGCCGAGGCCAAGGCCGGCATTGCCGCCGGAGCCGTGAGCGCCACGCACGCCTTTAACGCCATGCGCACGCTGGACCACCGCGATCCAGGAATCTTGGGCGTGGTTCTGGATCGCAACGATTTATTCGCGGAGATCATCTGCGACAAAATTCACGTTGCTCCGGAAATGATCCGATTGTTTTGGAAGGCCAAAGGCGCTGCGCGCAGCATTTTGGTTACGGATGCCATGAGTGCAACCGGGATGCCCGATGGCAGCTATCAGCTCGGTCCGCTCACCGTGACCGTGTCCAACGGAACGTGTTTGTCAGAAGGTAGACTGGCTGGCAGTGTGCTCACACTGGACCGCGCACTGTGCAATTTTATGGAGTGTACAGGCTGCGATCTTCCATCCGCAGTGCGCTGTTTGACGGCAAATCCAGCGGTAATGACAGGACGAGAAAATTCAATCGGCGACTTGCGCGTGGGCATGCCTGCGGACATTACCGTACTAAATGCAGCGGGAGCCGTTCTGTCTGTGTTGTTGCAAGGGAAGCCCGTAGTCATGTGAGCTTTGCGTGCAGCAAGCGCATGCAGGAAGAGAAAGCGCCCGGACCTCGGCAGAGATCAACGGGCGCAGAAGCGAGCAGCCCTCCCCCAGAGCTACCCTCTATGGTTCACAGGGTACGGGGCGGGCCGCAATTTGTAAATCAAGAAATCAGCGCAATCTGTCGCTTTTAGGCCATAATTCCGCAGGCTTTTTCAAATTCACACTCCAGAATTTCCACCGTATCCACAGCTTCCACATGCCGGTGGATGAGTGCGTGCAGCCGATTGCGATCCGCCTCGCGTTCCACGATCATCAGCACGGCAGGCCCGGCACCGCTCAGCGCCACGCCCAGTACACCATTGTCTCCGGCCAGCGGTTCCAGCAGCGGCAGCAGCGGGCACATGGCCGCGCGATAGGGCTGGTGGAGCCGATCCTGCATGGCCACGCGCAACAGCTCGCCGCGCTCCTGCGCAAAAGCAGCCACCAGCAGCGCCACATGTTGCAGATTCATGCGCGCGTCACTCCGCGAATACATCTGCGGCAATGCCTGACGCGAAACGGAAGTCGCCAGCGGTTGCGACGGCAGCACCAGTAGCACCGCCCATGTGGATGGAATGGAAAACTGCGCCACTTGGACTTGCATGGCTGCTTCTTCGCTCTGCATCGACGCCACCGTCATGCCACCCAGCCAGCAGGCTGCGGCATTGTCCGGGTGGCCTTCCAGCACGCAGGCAACGTCTAAAATTCGTCTGCGATCCCAACCCAGCCCGCCAAAGTGCGCGGCCAGCGCAATGCCAGCCAGGCGCGCCACGGCAGAGGAGCCGCAGCCCATGCCGAAGGGAATTTCATTGTGCATCGTCAGATGCAGCGGCTGCACCGTGCGCCCCTGCTGCTGCAAAACCTGCTGGTAGGTATCCAGCAACAGATTGTTTTCCGTTTGGCTGCACGCCTCAGCATTACGGCCCGTCGCGTCAATGGAAAATCGCTCTGCCCGCTCCGCCGTCAAATCCAAAAATAGATTCAGCGCAATCGCTGCCGTATCAAACGCCGAGCCAAGATTGGCCGAGGTCGCAGGCAGGCGCAGGTGGAACTTCTCCGCACTCATGCGCGCACCGCCCCATCCAATTGCCGCAGCACTGCCTCGACCGTTGGCTCCAAACGTATCGGAGCCTTGGCTAGAGCCTGCAACTCCGCGCGTTCGCTTGGATGCATCGCAGCATTTTCTTTCTCGGTCAGCAGCGTGCCACGGTGAAAGTCGATCGTGTACTCGGGATCTTTCAGCGTGTGGCCGGTCAAAACCATCACCACGGTTTCCTGCGGATGCACCTTGCCTGCGGCGCAAAGCTTTTTCAGCCCGGCAA
>JAJZMO010000216.1 GCA_021798235.1 Acidobacteriota bacterium
TTGCGAACACGGGACATACAAATGCTCGAGAAGTTGTGGCCATGAACAACGCGCAGCCTCGCGCAAGCCGCTTGCCGCTGCAAGCAGACCCCCCATGGAGTCGATCTGGAGAAAGCAGCCGGGCGCTGAAAGTGCGCGTACGCGCGCGGGCTGCAAAATTCGTACGGGACGTGCTGGGGAACCACCAGCTTGCGGGAATCTACGCCCCAGTCTTGCCGGAAGTTCGCTACAAAAAACCGCTGCAATTTCTATGCAGCCAATTTATGGCTTCACTTGGAAATCTGTCAATGAAAATTGGCTGGGAAGTCCAGCATCCAATAAGTACTGAGCGCGCACAAGAGATGGAAGCCAACACGGTCGTGTCAACCGATCTTCCCTACAAAGCGCTTCGCTGATCTTTCGAATAGCGCGGCGTGGGCTGCGGTTGCAACTGGAATTGCTGGCAATACGCTTGTTGCGTCCGCGCTAGGAGACGGCGGCGAGGTGGCCGGAGTGGGCTTCGTTGAGCGCTGCCTCCAGCGGTGCGAGCGCCGCGGCAACGGTTGCCTTACGTGGGCCGCGCTTGCGCACCAGCAGCACGCGCGTGCGCTCCAACAGGTCTTGGGGGGTGCAGGCTCCCTTGGGCAAGAAAGCGTCAGCGCGGCTGTTCTGGTCATAGTGCTTCACGCTGCCGCTGAGCAGAATCGCGGGCACCCAGGGTGCGATTTCCTTGATGCGCTCGACCAGTTCGTTGCCGTTGCAACGCGGCATGATGAGATCGCTGACGACGAGGTCGATGTCGCCTTCTCGTTCAAAGATTTCCAAAGCCTCCTGTGCGCTCGTGGCGGGCAGTACGCGATAGCCTTTGGTTTCAAAAACAAATTTGCGCACGGAAAGCGCCTGCTCGTTGTCATCCACGCAGAGAATCTTTTTCTTGGGCCGCATCGTACCTTGTCACCACTCTGTGCATTGCTGCACCGTTGCCGCGAGAGCAAATCCCGCCCCTATTTTTGGCCGCAGTCCGGCTCTCCGCCATAACGGACCCCTTGCGCGGGCCATGGGGAAATGCACTTGCGTGCAGGCCCATGAATACCGCACAGCCCCGCGTTTGCGGCTGCGAGCAGCCAGACTGCGGAGGACAAAGCGCCGAATGCAGGGTTGCCTCTGCGCTGCCCGACCCGAGTGCGGAGCTGCTTGGGAGCCTCTTCCGACGGTCGAACGGCAAGTGCTTCGTCCTAACTCAAATTGTCTTTGTAGCCTGAGACGATCGCTTGCGCGCCGTCGCGTTTCGGGAACGCTTGCCAAGAGTACGAAGTGGAGTGGGCCGTGTAAATGGCGAACTTAAGGCGAAGTCAGGGTATTTTTTTTCCTGTCTTCCACCTTGAACCAGTCCCGTGTTGCAGCAACACGGTTTGGCCGCTGGATCACTGTTGAAAGCATGTGAATCCTTGCAGGAAAAAGGGTCGAAATGCAACAGAAACGGTGCTCGATTTTTTACGGAATTTTCAAAATTGCCGATGCGCGCGGATTGAACCGCTGCAGGGACTACTCGTCTTGGAGCAATTCCACCCACTTGGGCTTGTGCTTGGCGCTGCGCCCCGCTGCAGGGCGCAGCGCAGGCTGCGTGCGTGTGGCAGCGGGCTGGCCAACGCGATCGCGCGCGTTGGCCTTGACGGCCTTGGTCTTGGAGAATGTTGGTTTCTTTTTGCGCTTTGAGGTCATGGGATTTCAGAAGGCTGTTGGCGCGAATTATTTGGGGTAGGAGCCAGGACGATCGCAGCCTTTCCCTTCTCGTTTGCCTGGGATGGATCTGTGGGATGCGGGAGAGATTGGACAAACTGCTGGGTGGTTTGCCACCAGCCGGTGGAATCTTGCCAGGGAAATTTACTGGGTCCCCAAATCACGACGCCGTCGCAAAGCCGGTAGGAGGACTGGAGTTGAAAGAGCCAATAGGATGCGTCGATATAAACAAATTGTTGCGGCGTTCCGTCGTGATACTGCGGCCAGAGGTAGCAATAGAGCGGCTTGCCATGAGCGAGCGCGCGGTCTTCTTTGATCAACGGAATGGCCCTGGCCAGCCATTGCTTTCGATCTGGACTGTAGGTGTAGAGCGAAGGAAAAAATGCATCGACGTGTTGGGCAAGTTGCCGGGCATAGGGTCGCGCGTTGTGGTCGATGCGCGAGAGCGTATTGGTTCCATAGTAGCCAATGACTTTTCCTGGAGCCGCAGCGTGTGCCCAGTCCGCCAGGGTCAGTAAGATTTTCAGATGCGCCTTTATGGTTTTCTTGGAGCCACGCAGCGGCAGGTCTTCCACGTCCAGAATGATGGGGCCTGGGTTGACGCTATGAGCGCGCACGACGGCCTGAAAGGTTGCGGAGTCGGGGAGTGATTCCTCATCAAGTTTGTTGGGCCAAATCGCGCCCTTATAAATGATGTTGGCTTGGATCATGCCAACGGGGTCCACATCGGGGCGTCCCTTGTAGAAGAAATTATCGTAAACGAGAAATGGATGGGGCGCAGGCGATGCCGATCGGGGTTGAGCGTACACCTTGGGCAGCAACCCATAGACAAATAGGATCAGGAAAATACGCTTCATTTCCGGCTCTCCCATGCAAGAAACGTGCGGCAAGTCTCATGGTACTCCTCGCTGAACTCTTCTTTGTCGGCTGCGCTGGATGTGAGACGATGAGGACGGGAACATCATGAAGACGCCTCGATTCGCCATTGCGATTTTGGCCGCGGGCAAGGGCACGCGGTTGCGCTCTCAGCGGCCCAAGGTGCTGCACGTTGTGGCGGGCAAGCCACTCTTGCTGCACGTGATTGACGCCGCGCTGCACGTGGCTGCGCCGCAGGAGATTTTTGTCATCGTCGGCCACCAGGCGGAGCTGGTGCAGCAGGCCGTGGCGCACACGGGTGTGAACTTCGTTTTGCAGGCAGAGCAGCGCGGTACCGGCCACGCCGTGCAATGTTTGGCGCAGGCAGTGCAGGGCTTTGACGATCTGCTGGTGCTCTCTGGTGACGTGCCGCTGATCACGTCGGAGACGATCACGCGGCTGCGCGATTTTCATCTGCAACAAAAAGCCGCCATGACGATTTTGACCGCACTGCCCGAGAATCCCTTTGGCTATGGCCGCGTGCTGCGCACGACGCCCGGCGGCGCGGAGGTGCAGGCGATCGTGGAGCAGAAGGCGCTGAGCGCGACGCAGCAGCAGGAGCGCGAGATCAACTCGGGCATCTATGCCTTTCGCACGCAGCCGCTCTTTGCGCAGATTTCCAAGCTGACCACCGGCAACGCGCACGGCGAGTATTACCTGACGGACATGGCGGCGATTCTGCGCGAGGCTGGTGAGCGCGTGGTGGCCCTGGCCGCAGAGGATGCCAATCAGGTGCTGGGCGCAAACACCATCGCAGAGATGATGCAGCTCGACGCCGCAATGCGCCACGCCACGGCTGAGCGATTGATGGCGCAGGGCGTGACCATCTTCCGACCCGAGACCTGCGTGATTGATGCCAGCGTCGAAGTGGGTGCCGACACGGTGCTGGAGCCATTTGTGCAATTGCTGGGCGCAACGCGCATCGGTTCCGGCTGCCGCATTCGCTCCTACTCGGTGATTCAAGACTCCACGCTAGGCGAAGGCGTGCTGGTGCGCAATGGCTGCGTGCTGGAACGCGCCACGGTGGAGGATGGCGCGCTGTTGGGGCCATACGCGCATCTGCGTCCAGAAAGCAGGATCGGCAAGGCCGCGCACATCGGCAACTTTGTGGAGACGAAAAGTTCTGTGATCGGCGCTGGCTCGAAGGCCAATCATCTGAGCTACATTGGCAACGCGGAGGTTGGCGCAGGCTGCAACTTGGGCGCTGGCGTCATCACTTGCAACTATGACGGCGTGCATAAGCATACGACAAAAATTGGCGACGGCGTTTTTGTTGGCAGCGATTCGACCCTGGTGGCTCCGGTTACGCTGGCCAATGGAGCGTATGTGGCTGCCGGATCTTGCATCACAGACGATGTGCCTGCCGATGCGCTGGCCCTGGGTCGCGCGCGACAGATCAACAAGCCGGAGTGGGCACGCCAACGCCGCGCCAGCCAACAGAAAAAATAGCAGAGATCAGGAGGCAAGCGAGAGATGGCAGTTTTGAATCCGTTGCAGATTGAAGAGGCGCTGCGCAGCCTGCCCGGCTGGCGGTTAGAGGCCGGAGCGCTGGTCTGTGATTTTTCTTTTGCCGACTTTGTGCAGGCCTTTGCCTTCGTCACGCAACTAGCCTTGCTGGCAGAAAAAGAAGGCCACCATCCGGATCTCGACCTGCGCTACAACCGCGTGCGCGTGGCGCTGGTTTCGCACGATGCCGGCGGCGTGACCGGGCGCGATGCGGCCATGGCGCAGGCCATCCAGAAACTGCCACTGCCCTCGGCAACAACCGCTACAAAGGCTTGAACGGTGCGCGCGAAAAGGATCAT
>JAJZMO010000087.1 GCA_021798235.1 Acidobacteriota bacterium
AGGCTTCTGCCTTCACGAAGAAATAGTGCTTGGCCGAAATCATCTTCAAGCGACTTGATCTGCGAGGAGATCGCCGACTGCGAAATATGCAGCTGGGTCGCCGTGCGTGTCAGATTCCCATCCTTCGCAACAGCCCAAAAGTAGTAGAGGTGATGGTAGTTCAGCTTCATGCGCAATCCATCTTTTAAATAGAACGGATTATTCCAATATATGTATTTTACAGAAGAACCACGATGTCTCAAAATGAAGAAATAGAGAGGAACTATTTCTATGGTCCAATTTCAGCACACGTGGCCACCTCAAAGCGCTATGCTGCTTTGGGTCCCGCCAATTCTGTACTTTCTTGGAGCCATGACCGGACAGCTCGTTCCTGGGCGCCGGCTTGCCCTTGACTCGGTCCGGAATTTGTCGCGCCTTGTCAGTTGGATCGCCCTGTTCTGCTCCATTACGTTCTGTGCCGATGTCCTTCTGCGCGGGCCTTCTCTTGTTCGAGGACCAAGGCTGTTCGCGCTCGGGGCTTTCGGCGAGTGTCGCCTCAGCTTTCGCTCTGACTCCGTGGAAGCACTGATGCTTTTGCTCGTCACGTTCCTTGGCTGGGTGATCGTCAGCTATTCACGCGGTTACCTTGCCGGAGACCCCAAAGAGCGCAACTATATTCGCAACTTGATGCAGATTCTTGCTGCAGTAAGCCTACTGATAACGACAAATAACCTCATCGTCTTTGTGATTGCGTGGGTTGTCACTAGCCTGTCGCTTCATGGTCTCTTAACTCTCTATCCGGAGCGACAGCCGGCCGTAATTGCGGCCCACAAGAAGTTCCTCGCCAGCCGCTTGGGCGACGTCACGCTTCTTTGCGGAGTGTTCTTGCTGGGGTCACAAACGGGCAGCCTTGAGATGGATGAAGTGCTGCGTCGAATAGCGGGAATGCATCCAGTTCCGCCCCCGCTGCATCTTGCCGCCACGCTGCTGGCACTGAGCGCGATCATAAAATGCGCGCAGCTTCCATTGCATGGCTGGCTGATTCAGGTTATGGAGGCACCAACCCCCGTCTCCGCCTTACTGCACGCAGGAGTTGTAAATCTCGGTGGATTCATGCTGATCCGCCTCGCACCGGCCATCAATACGACGCCGACTGCACAACTCTTGCTGGCTATGGTTGGTTGTTTGACTGCCGTCATCAGTTCGCTGGTGATGACGACGCGCATCAGTATTAAGGTTCATCTCGCCTGGTCAACCTGTGCGCAGATGGGATTCATGCTCATGGAATGCGGACTGGGACTCTATAATCTCGCCTTCCTTCATCTGCTGGCGCATTCTCTGTACAAAGCGCATGCATTCCTTGGGGCTGGCGGGGCGGTTCAACAATCACAGCTCAAGCGCATGTCCCCGAAGAGTATGTCCGTCAGTGTGGTGATGGTGATCGGCAGCGGTTGCTTGGGCCTGCTGGTTGCGGCCTGCGGTGCGCTCCAATGGCAACAACATTCAAAGATCGACCCGGCCACCCTCTTCTGTATTACGGTTGCTGGTCTTGCGATCGCCATGTTTCTTGCAGCTATGCTCTCCGCGCGCAGTATAGGGAATTCACTGCTGTTGCTAGCGTCAGCTCTCGGTATCATCGTGGTCTACTTCGGCTACGACAAACTCTTCTCCCTCTTTATAGTGTCGGCAAACACTCTTAGCAGCCATCGCAACACGCTGATCTTCGCCGCAATGTGTTTTGGACTTCTCTACATTCTCCAAGGCAGCCTTCGCGCCAGACCTCTGGGGCGTTTTGCGGCCACACTCTATCCATGGTTCTACGCTGGGCTTTATCTGGATGAGATATTCACTCGCGCAACCTTCCGTATATGGCCTGCGCGCCGATTCAGGGAGAAGACGCCCTGCGCAACGCCGCACAATCCTTCGAAGCCAGAGGAGTTATTCGATGAATTCAATTGAGTCGGACCTCATCCACAGTGTTTATGCAAAAAGCCTGCGGGAAGCTGTCGAGACGGCATGCAAACATATAGCTCCTACCTGGCCATTGGACCAGTTCATCGCCGTCAATCCCTATTGGGGCTTCATCGACGCTCCGATCCATGTCGCTGCATCGCGCATCCAGAGCTATTGTGGTTCGCCGATGTTGATGCCGCGCAGCTTTTTCCGTCAGCAGTTGAAAGCCGGGTCATTCAGCCGGGTCCACCTGCAGGATGCGCTGGAGGCTTCCGGTATCTGCGCCTCAGCGGACGAACTGCTCGCAGAGTTGGACCGGGAACCGCCAGTTTCCCCTCGTATTCCACTCATGACAGCGATGGCTGATGCCCAGCACGACCTTTTGCATGGCATGTCGATTTGCGACTTCGTTACCCATAACGTGAGTCAGCACTGCGCCTCGTACTTTGATTGCTCTCAGGCGACCTGGGAACCCCAGCGAGAAGAGAACTTGTACCGAAGCTGGTTGCGCCATGCCAGCGCGGACAGGAGTCCTTGGCTCCTTATGGGCATTCATCATTTTCGTAAATTCGCACGCACATTGCCAAGCGATCCAATGGCCATGATTGAGGAGTCGCTCATCGCATTGCCGGTTCCTCCGTCCCAGTGGACGCCGTACCTGACGGCACTCCTGATGAGTATTAACGGCTGGGCCTCTTGGTGCGCTTACGCGCGGTGGCAGGCTCAGCTTTCGAACAAGGAAGATGACCACATAGTCCAACTGCTGGCAATCCGTATCGCTTGGGAGCGCTTTGCCTTTATCCATCTACTTGATTCGGTCGTGCCAGCCACATGGACATCTGCCTGGAATATACTGTCAGCATTTCGTCAGGATTCCGCGGAACACTCCTCTCTGGACTGGATATTTCAGGAAGCTTTGGAGCGTTCTTGCCAAGAGCCGCTTTGTGCCGCGCTCACCAGGAAGCTTCCGCACCCCAACGCGGCAATTTCTTCAAAGCCTTCGGTTCAGGCGATTTTCTGCATCGATGTCCGTTCCGAAGTATTCCGGCGCGCGCTGGAAAGCTGCTCAGATGAAATTCAGACGCTTGGCTTTGCTGGGTTCTTTGGTTTGCCGATCTCGTTCACGCCTTTGGGAACATCCGAAGCGCGTCCGCAACTGCCTGGGCTGCTGGCCCCCAAACTACAGGTTTCGGAAAGCACAGGCTCAAAGCATCGAGATCAGGAGATTCTGGAAGCTAGACAGAAGAGTCGAAGCATCAAGTTGGCTTGGAAAGACTTTAAGTCTTCGGCAAGCTCTACATTCACTTTTGTTGAATCCTGCGGGCTCTTTTACGCCACGGCGCTTCTGCGAAACACTTTGCTTCTGTCAGGTTCTGCATCCGAGATTGCAGATACTAAGCGGGAAAAGAGCCACAATCTTCGTCCGTCCCTTAGCTCGATACAGGGCAAGGGCAAGCCTTCTGCTGAAAGCCTCTGCGAAATGTTGGCCGGAATTCTTACCAACATGAGCCTTACAGCAAACTTTGCGCGTCTGGTTGTGCTTATCGGGCACGGCAGCAAGAGTGTGAACAACCCGCACGCTGCAGGGCTCGACTGCGGTGCCTGTGGAGGACAATCGGGCGAAGTGAACGCGAAGCTTCTTGCAGGTCTGCTCAATGACGAAAAGTTACGCGCAGGCTTACTCAACTTCGGCATCGCATTGCCATCGACAACCCATTTCGTGGCTGGACTGCACAACACCACGACGGAAGAAGTTACGCTCTTCGATACGGATTGTTTGCCGAGGACTCACGCTTCGGATCTCGCACGGCTGCAAGACTGCTTGCGACAAGCGGGTCATCGGGCGCGCATCGAGCGAGCGCAGTCCGTCGGCATCAAAGGCGAGGAAACCGTTTCCGCGAACGACCTCTTGCGTCAATTTCAGTTCCGCAGTCGAGACTGGTCCCAGGTCCGGCCAGAGTGGGGTCTTGCGAACAATTCGGCATTCCTGATTGCCCCACGCAGTCGCAGTCGCGGCGCTAACTTGCAGGGCCGTGTGTTTCTGCACGAATATCGCTGGGATCTGGACCAGGATGGGAACATTTTGGAAGCGATCATGACCGCCCCTATGCTCGTTACCAATTGGATCAACATGCAGTATTACGCTTCCACCGTCGACAATCGAATGTACGGAAGCGGCAACAAGGTCTTGCACAATGTTGTTGGAGGCAGGTTAGGTGTTTTCGAAGGCAATGGGGGAGACCTTCGTATTGGTCTTCCACTCCAGTCTCTTCACGATGGACAAACCTTGCGTCATACGCCTCTGCGACTCAGTGTCTTTATCGAAGCTCCGCAGAGTGCGATCACAAAAGTGGTTAGGAAGCACCGCGTCGTAATGAACCTCGTCCACAATTCCTGGCTTCATCTCTTCCAAATCGAGCCGGGAAAGGAGACAATATCACGCTATAAAAAGGGCGGATGGGAGATCGTCGCCACAAGTATGGTCAAAGCATGTGAAGACTT
>JAJZMO010000223.1 GCA_021798235.1 Acidobacteriota bacterium
AAAGAAGCCACGCTCAGCCAATGTAGCGTATAAAATTGCGGCACCATGCCCTTTACTCAAGATGAAACGATCGCGATCTTTCCAGTCTGGTTGCAATGGATCAATGCGCAACGTCTGCCAATACAGACAAGCAAGAATGTCTGCCATTGAGAGGCAACTTCCTAGATGCGACGCGCGGGAACGCTGCACCATGCGTACAGCTTGCGCTCGCAGCGTACGCGCGATTTCTTGAAGCTTAGCGGCTTCCGTCATTTTCACCCTTCATTTTGTGCCACTCGATTGTGCGGCGCAGGCCTTCTTCCAAGGATACTTTTGGTTCCCAGCCCGTAGCTATTTTCAGTCGGCTAATATCCGCTTCCAGATGCATCACCTGATCTGGCGCATACGGAACTTCGCCAAATCCAATCTGCAGCGCGGGATCCATGCTGTCGCGGATTCTTTCGATCACGCTGCGCAGCCGCACCGCAGTTCCAGAACCGAGCGGAAATACTCCCGCGGCATCCGACTCCAACATCGCACACAGCGCCGCAACTGCGTCCTCCACGTAAATGTAATCCCACATCTGCTCGCCTGCTGTAACACGCGGACGCTGCCCGGCCAGCAAAGCGCTCGCCAAACTGGGAATCATGTGGCGCTCGTCATCCCCAGGCCCATAGGCTGAAAGCAGTCGCACCCAGACGTATCGCATTTCTGTCAGGGAGCACAGTTGTTGCGTCAGGTGCCCGACTGCGAGCTTGGCCACTCCATAGGTTGTCTTGGGATGCGTTGGAGTGTCTTCTCGCAACACACCTGCGTGCGGCCCATACTCCGCCTGCGAACCCAGGCCAATCCAAGTCCGGCAGCCCGTTTGGCGCAACAGCTCCCATACATTGAGCGACCCTTTTACATTTTCGGTGATCTGCCGGGGATCATTGCGATGCTCCGCCGTCACTCCCTGCCAAGCCAGATGAAAGGCGGCCTCCACAGGCTCGCTGGCCAGTGCAAATTGCAGTGCGTGCAGATTTTGTAAATCCCCATAAACGATGCGGACGGAACCCAGGCAATCCTGCAAAAGATCGGTGCGTGAGGATTTCCGCATCAACACCGTCACCACGTGCCCCCGCTGCAACAGCTCACGCGTCAGATGCGAACCGAGAAAGCCAGAGGCTCCTGTTACGAGACAGCGCATTTGCCGACGGCGACCTCATGCAAGGATTCCACCATATAGCGCAGCATGGCATCGGTCAGGCCGGGATAGACGCCAACCCAAAAAACATTGTGCATTACGTAGTCAGCATTTTTCAGATCGCCAACAACGCGGAGGGTGCTGTACTTATACGCTGGCTGCCGCACCAGATTGCCGCCGAAGAGCAGGCGCGTGCCGATCTTGCGCGACTCCAAATGCTGAATCACGCGCTCGCGGGTCAGCCCGGACTCCGGCTTCACCGCAATCGGAAAGCCGAACCAGCTTGGATCGCTCTGCGGCGTGGCTTGCGGCAAAAGAAAGAAATCCTGTAACGGCTCCAACCCGCGGCGCAGCGTGGAGAAGTTTTGCTTGCGCGCGGCGATAAAGCCATCCAGCTTGTCCAGTTGCGACAGCCCCACGGCGGCCTGCATATCGGTCACCTTCAGGTTGTAGCCAATGTGCGAGTAGGTGTACTTGTGATCGTAGCCGCAGGGCAACGATCCAAGCTGCCACTCAAAGCGCTTACCGCAGGTGTTGTCCTTGCCTGGCGCGCACCAGCAATCGCGGCCCCAATCGCGGAAGGACTCGATCAGCTTGGCCAGCGCGGGCTTGTCGGTCAGCACCGCGCCGCCTTCCCCCATGGTGATGTGGTGCGCAGGATAAAAGCTGACCGTTGCAATGTCGCCAAAGGTGCCCACGCCTTGGCCTGCATAGGTGGATCCAAGCGCGTCACAGCAATCCTCGATCAGCCAGAGATTATGCTTCTTCGCAAAGGCCGAAACGCTTTTCAGGTCAAACGGATTGCCCAGTGTGTGCGCAAAGATGATGGCGCGCGTGCGCGGACTCAGCGCCTCTTCCAGCCTCTGCACATCGGCGTTGTAGGTGCCCAGCTCCACATCGATGAAAACTGGCACGGCCTGATTCTGCAGAATGGGATTCACGGTGGTGGGGAAACCAGCCGCCACAGTAATGACCTCATCGCCGGGCTTCAATTGGCGCTCGCCCAGCGTCGGGGAGGTGAGCACAGAAATGGCGATCAGATTGGCCGAGGAACCGGAGTTGACCAGCCGAGCCTCGCGCACGCCAAAGCGGCGGGCAAAGCGGCGTTCAAACTCATCGGAAAATCGTCCGGTGGTCAGCCAAAAATCCAACGAAGAGTCGACCAGAGTGCCAATATCCTTGCCGTCAAAGACGCGCCCAGAAACCGGCACGGGGGATTGCCCCGGCACAAACGGCTTTTCAGGAAACGCAGCCTGCGCATATTCTTCCACCAAATTCAATATCTGTTTGCGCAGCGCATCGGCTTGACTCATGCGAACTCATCCTTGACCACAGTTTTTTCCATTCTATAGGAGCTTGGCCTGCACAGCCTGCGCGAAGGCATGGATCTGCCCCACCGTGTAAGCGCGCATCTCTGCGCCGCTGGCGCTGGCGCGGTACCAGTCTGCGGTAATCTGGAGTGCCTGTTCCAGCGACAATGCCGGATGCCAGCCCAGCCGCTCTGCGGCTTTCGTCCAATCCAGTTTCAGCATCTGCGCTTCATGCGGGTGTTCGCCCGCATCAACCTGCCAGCGTGCATCTGCGCCCCAGTTGGCCGCCAAGTGTTCAACGATCCACTGCACGGGGCGTGCATCGGAGTACTCTGGCCCAAAGTTCCAGGCCTCGGCACATTGCGGGCCATCCTGAACCAGACGCTGGGCCAGCAACAGATAGCCTCGCAGCGGCTCCAGCACATGCTGCCATGGCCGCACGGCGCGTGGATTGCGAATGCGTACCGTTTCCCCGCGGGCAAATCCACGCATGATGTCGGGAATCAATCGATCCTGCGCCCAGTCTCCCCCGCCAATTACATTCCCCGCGCGTGCAGAGGCCAGCGCCACACCGTGCTGCGCATAACGCTCCGCGGAGAAGAAAGAATTTCTATACGACGCAACCACCAGCTCCGCACAGGCCTTGCTACTGCTGTAGGGATCGTATCCGCCCAGGCGATCATTCTCGCGATAGGCCCAGAGCCATTCTTTATTCTCGTAACATTTGTCCGTGGTGATGATGACCACAGCGCGCACGGAACCGCATGCACGCACGGCTTCCAGCACATTTGCCGTACCAACGACATTGGTCGTATAGGTACTTACTGGGTCCGCATACGACTGACGCACGAGAGGCTGGGCAGCAAGGTGAAAAACTATCTCTGGGCTAAAACCCTGCATCGACTCTCGCAGCTTCGGCAGATCGCAAATGTCTCCGATCACCGACTGCATCCCGTGTTCTACGGACGCCCCCTGAAACAGATTCGGCCCTGTGGGCGGCTCCAGTGCATAGCCGCATACCTCAGCGCCAAGCTGCTGGAGCCAGAGCGACAGCCAGCCTCCTTTGAATCCCGTGTGCCCGGTAATAAAGACCCTGCGATGGTCCCAGAACATTGGGTTACCAGACCTTCCACGGAGCCGAACCAGAGGCCCACAGTTCTTCGAGCATATTTCTGTCATGCATGGTGTCCATCGGATGCCAGAAACCGGGGTGCTGATAGGCAGACACTTGGCCTTCTCGCGCCAGCGTCTCCATGGGTCCTTGCTCCCAAATGGTTGTATCGTCTTTCAGATATGCGCCCACCTTGGGAGAAAGTACAAAGAAACCTCCGTTTACCCAGTGCGCATCCCCTTTGGGCTTTTCTGCAAAAGACGACACTAATCCACCTTCCTCGATCTGAAGAGCACCGAACCTGCCAGTGGGCTGCACGGCTGTCGTTGTGACCAGCTTATTCTGCTGTTTGTGGAACTCGATCTCCTTGCGGATATCCACATCTGCTACACCGTCTCCATAGGTAAGGCAAAACATTTCTTCTTTTTCCACGTATGGCAGTACGCGGCGGAGCCGACCGCCGGTCATGGTGCTGGCTCCTGTATCGACTAAAGTGACGCGCCATGGCTCACAACTATTGCGATGGTTTTCAATCTTATTCGCGGCCAGATCAATGGTTACATCCGCAGAATATAGAAAATAGTTAGCGAAGTACTCCTTGATCATGTTGCCCTTGTAGCCCAGGCAAATAATGAAATCTCTGACCCCGTGGGCGGAGTAAATCTTCATAATGTGCCAGAGGATTGGGCGTCCACCAATTTCTACCATTGGCTTGGGACGCACACTTGTCTCTTCGCTCAAACGGCTCCCCATCCCGCCAGCCAGGATCACGGCTTTCATCGAGCTTTCTCCTTCTCCATTTTGAACACAACTATAGGCATCATTT
>JAJZMO010000155.1 GCA_021798235.1 Acidobacteriota bacterium
AATCCCTTTGGCCTCAGCGGCACCATGACGCGCGGCATCGTCAGCTCCATCCGCAGCGTACGCGGCCCGCTGGGCAATCTCATTGAAGGTGCCATTCAGACCGATGCGGCCATCAATCCTGGCAACTCCGGCGGGCCGCTGCTGAACACGCGCGGTGAGGTCATCGGCATCAACTCCATGATCGCTACCGGCGGCGGCGCAGATCAAAACGCGGGCATCGGCTTTGCCATTCCTATCAACACCGCCAAAGCCGTGCTCGACGACTTTGCGCACTATGGCAAGGTGCTGCGCCCCACGATGGGCGTACAATCGCTGCCGATCGGCCCCGACATTGCCGACCAAATGGGACTGCCCGCAGAGTACGGTGTGCTCATTGAGCGCGTCGTTCCCGGCGGCCCTGCCGATCGCGCCGGTCTGCGCGGCGGCACGCAAAAGGCCTACCTCGGCAACACTCCGATTTATGTCGGTGGAGACTTGATTGTCGCCATTGACGGCCAGACCGTGGAAAGCGCGCAAGATATTTCCGGCATCATGGATGGGCTGCGCTCGGGCCAAACCGTCACGGTGACCATCTATCGCGGCCAGAAACGCATGGATGTAAAAGTTATTCTGGGCACCGAGGGCGACAGGCCCGTCTAAGAACTCCCTAGCGTGAATCCGCTGCGCGCCCTGCCGTCTCTGCCAGATAGATGGCCGTGTAGTCCAAATAATTTTTCGCGTAGTGCAGAATCATCTCGCGGTCAGCCTCGCTCAATTTGCGCCGCTCCTTGCCGGGCACACCGGCCCAGAGCGTGTGCGGCGGCACCACGGTGTTTTCGGGAATCACGGCACCGGCAGCAAGAATCGAGCCTTCGCCGATGCGCGCATTGTTCAGGATCACCGCATTCATGCCAATCAGGCAGGCATCCTCCACCACACAGCCATGCACGGTGGCGTTGTGCCCAATCGTCACCCAATCGCCCACGATGACTGGATATTTATGGCGCATGCCGTGCAGCACTGCGCAATCCTGCACATTGGAGTTGGCCCCGATGCGGATCGAATGCACATCGCCGCGCACGACCGCATTCATCCAGATACTGGAGCGCTCGCCGAGCGTGACATCCCCAATCACTTGTGCCGAGCAGTCCACGTAGCAGGAGGCGGGAATCACCGGAGACTTGCCTTGATAGGAACGCAGCATACAAATTAGTCTCCGCCGAAACCGCAGCCGAGGCAAGTCATCACTGCAGAAAAAAACAGCCATCGCTGGCTGTTTTTTTCTACAAAAGATTGTGGCGGATCCGAATTACTTCTTCATTACTTCTTCCCCGCCTTCACCACCTCTTGTGCGGCGGCTGCGCCGTTGGCGGGCACGGGCGGAAGCTCCACCACCTCGCCCTTGTTGGCGATGCCCAGCTTCTTGCGCAACTGCGCCTCGACGCGGGCGAAGGTCTCCTTGTTGTCCTTGAAGTACTGGCGCACGTTTTCGCGGCCCTGGCCGATGCGTTCGCCGCTGTAGCTGTACCAAGCGCCGGATTTCTCCACAACATTGTGCAGCACGGCCAAATCCAGCACATCGCCTTCGCGCGAAATGCCTTCCCCGTAGAGAATGTCAAACTCCGCCTCGCGGAAGGGCGCGGCCACTTTGTTCTTGACGATCTTGACCTTGGTGCGCGAGCCGACAACCACCTCGCCTTCCTTGACCGCGCCAATCCGGCGAATATCCACACGCACCGACGAGTAAAACTTCAGCGCGCGCCCGCCCGTAGTCGTCTCCGGGTTGCCAAACATTACGCCAATCTTTTCGCGAATCTGGTTGATAAAGATCAAACAGGTACGCGACTTGGAGACCGTGCCGGTCAGCTTGCGCAGCGCCTGCGACATCAAGCGCGCATGCAGACCCACGTGCGAGTCGCCCATTTCGCCGTCCAGTTCGGCCTTGGGCACCAGCGCAGCCACCGAGTCCACCACCAGCACATCAATCGCGCCAGAGCGCACCAGCGCCTCGGTGATTTCCAGTGCCTGCTCGCCGTAGTCGGGCTGCGAGATCAGCAGATTGTCCACATCCACGCCCAGCTTGCGCGCGTAGGCTGGGTCGAGCGCGTGCTCGGCATCGACAAAGGCCGCCAGACCGCCAGCCTTTTGCGCCTCGGCCACCAGTTGCAGCGTCAGCGTGGTTTTGCCGGAGGATTCCGGGCCAAAAATCTCAATCACGCGACCACGCGGCATGCCCCCCACGCCCAATGCGGCGTCAAAGGAGATGGACCCGGTCGAGATCACCGAAATCGGAACGATCGCCTCTTTGCTGCCCAGGCGCATGATCGATCCCTTGCCAAACTGCTTTTCTATCTGTGCCAGCGCCAGTTCCACTGCGCGGGAGCGTTCTTTATCGTCAACCATATTCGACTCCGTTCCACCTGGTTCCAGCGCGCCGGAGCAGGCGAGGGGTGGGGGATGGGACCGCACAACCGCCCGGCGGGTACCCATGCCCGGCGGAAAACCAAGGATGCTTCAGGCCGGATTCTATCACCCACAGCATCGGTTTGTGATGGAATGGGCCGCTGGTGCCGATAGAGCAAGCGACGGTGTTGGTGTGCGCGCTTGTACCCGGGATGGAGCTGCCATCCCCGCAAGCGCCTTGCAGGCAAGACATCGGAAGCAGATCCCAACACCGCATGGGTTGGAGCCACGGAAAGAAGAGGAACCGCGATGCCCAAAATGACGTTAAGCCGGAAGATTTTGCTGATCTGTCTGTTTCTGGTGGCCCTGAACGCCGTCGTTGCCATCGCCGCCTATTTGGGCACGGAGCGCACGGCGGAGGCCATCAATGTCCTGGTACAGGATTCGCTGCCGGGCGTTACCATGGCCGGACGGCTGCAATCGATTTCCAAAGATCAGCGCAACGCCATGCAATTGCACATTGACGTGGTCGACCCCACCCAAATGGCGCAACAGGAAACCCTGATCGAACAAGATGACAACGAGCTGGTACAGCTCCGCGAGCAATATCGCAAACTGATCCCCGCGGACGCGAAAACGTTAACCCTGCTGGCGATCAAGCAAGGCCAGTTGATGGGTGCCTGGGAGCAGACGCGCGGCCTCAGCGAAACTGGGCGCAAACTGGATGCGTGGGATGTTTACAAATCGCAAGTCTTGCCCCTGGTGGCCGAACGCGATGTGCTGGAGAACGCGCTGGCCAACAGCAGTCGCGCGCGCGGGGAGCGTTGGGCGCAAAATGCGTTGCGCGCCGTTCATCGCAGCGAAACCTTCATGGTGCTGGCGCTGGCCTTTATGTTCTTCGCTGGCGTGGGCATCTCCCTCTGGTTCGCTCAAACCATTCGCAACAGTCTGCATCCCTTGGAGTACGCCATGGAGCGTCTCGGCGAGGGCGATCTCTCGCACCGCGTCGTCGTCACCAGTTCGGATGACTTGGGCCAGATGGGCAGCACCCTCAACGATTCTCTGACGCGCATCTCCCAGACCTTGGCTGGCGTCATGCGCAGTTCGCGTCAAGTCTTGGAAAGCACGGAGAGCATCGCCACCGTCGCCCAACAATCGGCCTCCAGCACTGAAACGCAAAAACACCAGACCGCACAGATGGCCGCCACCATGCAGGAGATGGCTGCCACCATTCGGGAGATCCGCGACAGCTCCCATCGCGCCGCAGAACGCACCATGGAAGCCGGCGAAGTGGCGCGCAATGGCGGCATGATCGTGGAAGAAACCGTGCATGTCATGCAAGCCGTGGCCGACTATGCCATTGAAGCCGGAGAAAAACTCTCTGGACTCAATGAACGCTCCAAGCAAATTGGCCATATCACCAGCATGATTGAGGAGATCGCCTCCCAGACCAACCTGCTGGCGCTCAACGCGGCCATTGAAGCCGCGCGCGCTGGCGAACATGGCCGCGGCTTTGCCGTTGTTGCCAGCGAGGTGCGCAAGCTCGCCGAGCGCACGGCACAGTCCACCAAAGAAATTGAGGGCATGGTGCGGGCCATTCAGCAGGAAACCCAAGAGGCTGCCTTGGCCATGGCCTCCAGCGGAGAAAAAGTGCAACTGGGCGTGACCAGTGCGCAACGCGCAGGCGAATCCCTACTGCAGATCATCAACTCCGCTGAACAGGTCCAGAATGTGGTCAGCCATATTGCCACGGCTGCCACGCAACAGACCAGCGCCACAGAAGAGATCAACCGCAATATGGACTCGATCGCCAACGTTGTCGCAGAAAATGCCGAGGGCGCGCATCTGTCTGCCGCAGCCTGCCAACGGCTCAATGCCTTGGCGACTGAACTCGATCGCATGGTCGCTCAGTTCCGACTGGAGGAATCCTCGGCAACTGCGTCCGCGCGTGGCAGAACCGAACCCTTCCCACCCACAGCGAAATCCTTCTCCGGCGAGAAAAACCAGCCCCCGCACATCTTCGC
>JAJZMO010000246.1 GCA_021798235.1 Acidobacteriota bacterium
TGGTAAACGCTTTGCTCCAGCGCTGCGCCGCCTGCCTTGCGCAGTGAGGCCTCGATCTGACGCGCAACGCCCTCCCACGCCGGGTTGGGCATGGACAAACGCACGTCCGCCCGGCCCAAATCACTCAGAGAGTGAATCCCTTTGGGATTGCCCGCGCGTACCAGAATAGCCAGATCATTGGTGGCATAGGCCACGGGTGTATCGACGAGCTGCTTCTGCTGCATGGCCTGCAGCGCGCGCAGGCCCGCTTCCATCACGTCGGGAGCGATTTGCAATGTGAAGTTGCCCAGCGTGAGTGTGTTGCCCGCCGCCATCTGCGCGCGCAGGATTCCCGGCGGCAGCGTCTCATAAAAAATATGTCCGCGCAGTTCCGGATGCTGCGCGGTAAATCCGGCGATCAACTGCGGCAGCACGAAGAATTGATTGCCGCCGATGAAGAGCACCAGTTTGGCATCCGCCGGATTGCCATGCAGGTCGGGGATGTTGTCGACCGCGGCCACAGAAAAGCTGTAGCCGCGCTCCACAGCGGGGTTGTTGTGCCCCTGGCTCCACGGCGGCGTGGCGGAGGGAGCCGGTGCAATTTTCTGTTGCGCAGACAGCTGCGCAGCCAACAACAAAGGCAGAGCCAGCAGTGCTGGCGCAAGATGAGACAATCGACGCATCGCACGCTCCTGTTGGCTAGATGGTGATGTAGGTGAAGTGGCCTTGGCTTTGCAATAGAGCAATCGCAGCCACCATCGACGGAACGATCAGAACGCCGGGCAGCGTGTGGCTTTGCAAGTCCTGCACCACCTCTTCCGGCTTTTGCGTCAGCTTGTTGTAGGTGATCAACGCGCGCGCCTGCGCTTCTGTGGCGGTGTGGCAGCTTAAAAAACGCACGCCGCGCCGCTGCAGTGCTTGAATGCTGGTGTCGTGGTAGGGCGAGGCCATGTCATTCGGGTCCTGCGATGCGTAGACGGGCGGATTGCCTGCCTTGCTGGCGTAGTAAATGTTGCGCGTGGCCGGCTTGCCCGTCTTGGGATCGTCGATCTTCAACCATGCGCCGATCTGGTACTTCTCCCAGATGGAGTCGTCGTAGTTCACCAGATTCGACGGCCCATGCGTGGCGCTGACAATCTGAATGCTCTTTTCAGGAATGCCGAAGCCGAAGTGCAGACCGTTGAGCGAATTGCAAATGTGATTGAGAAAATTTCCATTCTCGATCTTCACCACGTCGTAGACCTGCTTGACGTGCGCCGGATGCGCCAGCAGCTTTTGAAATTCAGCCATCTTCCAGTCAGCAGGTTTGTAGACCAGCTCAGCGTGAGCTGCCGTGTTCAGCGTGGAAAGCGCGGCCAGCCCGGCTGCGGCTTGGCCAAAAAATGCTCTGCGGTTGATCGAATCCATTCGGTTCTCCTCCGGGGTGAGTTGGGATTTACATGCCTTCGTAATTGGGTCCGCCGCCGCCTTCAGGCGGAGTCCAGCGGATGATCTGGTATGGATCTTGGATGTCGCAGGTCTTGCAATGGACGCAATTGGCGAAGTGAATTTGCAGTTCTTTCTTCGCCGCGCCAGCCGCATCGGCTTGCGTCTCCACCATTTCATACACGCTGGCCGGGCAAAAATGCTGACAGGGGTTGCCAAACTCGCGCGTGCAGCGATCGGTGCAGATGGATGGCTCCTCGATGACCAAATGCGTTGGCTGGTCATCTTCATGCCGTGTGCCCGCGTGGTAGACGTCCGTCAGCTTGTCAAAGGTCAGCTTGCCATCGCCCTTGGCTGGGCCAAGCATCTGCGCGCGCGCGGAGTCGTCTGCCGCGCAGGCCGCGAGCGGCTGCATTTTTTTGTATCCGGCGTGGGAGGGTAAATCTCCGCCAGGGTTGGTGCCGCGCAAAAAGAATTGCACGCCCGCGCGCACCATGCCCGGCAGCAATCCGTGTGTAAAGGATTGATGAAAGTTGCGGACAGGATAGAGTTCCTCGCGCATCCAGCTTGCATCCACGCGGGCTTTGTAAGCGGTCAGTTGCGTGGCACTGGTGTTGCCCGCGAGCAGTGCGTCGAAGGCTGTCTCTGCGGCCAACATTCCGCTTTTGATGGCCAGGTGAATTCCCTTGAGACGCTGCGCGTTCAAAAAACCCGCTGAATCTCCAGCCAGCATCCAACCGTCGCCAGAGAGGCGCGGCATGGCATTCCATCCGCCGTACGGCAGGCTTTTCGCGCCGTAGCGAATCATTTTGCCGCCATCTAAAATGCCGCGCAGATAGGGATGCTGCTTGAGCGATTGGAATGCGTGATGCGGATCGATGCGCGGATCGCCATACTCCAAGCCCAGCACCAGGCCGAGCGAGAGCAGCGTGCCGCCCGTCTCCGTTTTGCGCTGGCCATACATCCACGCGCCGCCGTACTCCTGTGTGGTCAGCGGGTAGCCAAGCGTGTAGACCACTTCGCCCGGCGCGATGCGTCCGGCGGGAATCTCCCAGAGTTCTTTGATGCCCACGCCGTAAACCTGTGCGTGCTCCGGGTCTTCGAGCTGAAAGCGCTGCACGAGCTGCCGCGTGCACGAGCCGCGCGCGCCCTCGGCGAAGATGGTCACCTTGGCGTGCAGGTCATAGCCAGCTTCGAAGTTGCTCTTCGGCTGGCCGTTTTTGTCCACGCCCTTGTCGTCTGTGCGCACGCCCAGTACGCGCTCGCCGTCAAAGAGCACATCGGTGCCCGCAAAGCCGGTGAAGATGGTGATGCCCGCGGCCTCGGTTTTTTCCGCCATCCACTTTACAAACTTGTTGATGGAGAGGATGCAGTGGCCGTGGTCGCGCATGGGCGGCGGCGTGGGCAGGCGATAGCGGCCAGTGCGCGTTAGCAACTGCACACATTCGCGCGTCACATAACCATCGATCGGCGCTTCCTTCTCAAAACCTGGCAGCAACTCGCGCATTGAGCGCGGATCGAGCAGTGCGCCGGAAAGGCAGTGCTGGCCCGCCTCGCGTGCCTTTTCCAATACATAGATATTTTCTTTGCTCAGCGGTGCGTCGGGATGCGCGGCATTGTGCGCGTCAATCAACTGCGCCAGTCTCAGCGCGCAGGCCATGCCTGCCGGGCCGCCGCCCACGATCACGACATCCGCTTCCATCTGCGGTCGGTCAACGCCTTCGAGCGATTTACGGAAGTGGATCATACGCGATGGGGCTGGCGACCTCTACAGTTCCCGGATTCAACATGGAGAGTCATTCTACGCAATGTCCGCATTGGTGAACGAAGAGAAGCATCTAGCCAATACTGGCGGAAAATGTGAGACGGAAATTCTCTGACATTCGCTTGGCGCAGAATTCCTCCCTGGCTTTATGCTCCGGCTTTGGATTTTTGGATCTCTTCCGTCAGCGCGGGAACAATGTCAAACAAATTGCCGACGATGCCAACATCGGCTATCTCAAAGATCGGCGCTTCGGCATCTTTGTTGATGGCGACCACGGCGCGCGCGCCCTTCATGCCGACGATGTGTTGAATCGCGCCGCTGATGCCGAGCGCGAGGTAGAGCTTGGGCGCAACCGTTTGGCCCGAGCTGCCCACCTGACGGTCGAGCGGCAGCCAGCCCGCGTCGCAAATGGGCCGGGAAGCGGCCAGCTCCGCGCCGAGCGCCGCTGCCAGTGCTTCGGCCAGCGCGATATTTTTTTGCTCTTTGATGCCGCGACCCACGGCCACGATACGCTCGGCCTGCGTCAGATCGACGGCGTGCTTGGCTTCTTGGAATATCTCCTGCGGCTGCACGCGCACAGCCTCGGCGGGAATCTCCACGGCCACGTTTTCGACCGGCGCGGAGCCTGCCTGCGCCTGGTCACTGCGGAAGGCCGCATTTTGCAGCGTGACCAAATACGGCCCTTCGCCGGCAAAAGCAACGTCAGCGGCGAATTTGCCCTGGAACATCTGCCGTGTAAAGAGCAGCTTGCCATTTTCCAATCTGCACGCAGTCACGTCAGAAACAACCGTGGTCTGCAACGCCAGCGCCAGCGTGGGTGCAAAGTCGCGCACTTGATAGGTGTGTGGCAACAGAATCAGTTTGCAGGGATGGGAGGCAAGAAATGTGCGCAGTGCGTGGGTGTATCCATCGGCGGTGTATGGTTCCAGCCGGGGAGAGGTGAGCGCGTAGACTTTGGCGGCTTGGCAGGCGGCCAGCTCCTGCGCAGCGGCGTTTGGATCGCTGCCCAGCACGGCCAGCTCCACCTGCCAGCCCATCTGCGCAGCGATGGCCTGCGCGGCTGCCACCGTCTCCAGCGAGACGCGATTCAGTCGCCCGGAATGCTGTTCTGCAATCGCCAGAACGGTCTCAGCCATGCAGCGTTCCTGAACAGAGATTTTTTGCTGCCAAAAAACAAACCGTGCCGGGAATTACCCCCGCGCAGCTTTAGTTGAACTCTG
>JAJZMO010000350.1 GCA_021798235.1 Acidobacteriota bacterium
GACGATCTGTCCGGAAGCATTCGCTACAGCATTGAACTGTTCGACAACCGCGATGTTCTCACCGCCAGCAGTGGCCAGGATGTCGAAGTTGGTCAGCACCTGCGTACCGTTGATCAGTACGTTAAATTCCCGCTGTCCCGCAGCCGTCCAATACATCTCGGCAAAATGCAACCGCACCGTGTACGTAGTTCCTGCGGTAAACCCGGGAATGGTGTAAGTAAAGTTGCCATAGCGCTGCGTCTGGTAAACGGCTTGGGGCGCTGGATTGCTCACATTCGCCGTATTCACCGTAGCCGTAAAGGACGATGGCGTCCCACCCGTGTAGTCCTCATCCGCCACATAGCTACCAGAGGCTGCGCCAGCGGCGTTGATGGAAACAATTGCAGTCTGCGCGTGCAGGGACGCGAATGGCGAAAGCAGTGCGAATAGGCAGAGGGCCGTTCGGAGGAACGCGCTCTGCAAGAATATTCTCTTCATTTTCTTCCCCTTATTGGATTGCCTCGGCGATGGAACCGTCCAAGGCGCGAATTTTCTACCCGTTACAATCCTCTGCGGGATCCCTTGCTGGCCTTTCCCGCTCTACCAATGCAAACGTCCAATCTCCACACCGGAAAGCGAATCAATCTACAATTCGCGGAGCTGGCAGAGCATGACGTTGGAAAGATATGCGTGTGCAGGGAGGCAAGCGTGGCCAAGGTGCAGAACCAAGGAAAGGACGACCGTCGCTGTCCAACGAGTAGACTGCGGCAGGTCCAGTTGGGATGCGTTCCTGTTCTACGCATTCGCGCTTCCTGTATGCATTTCAATCCGTGGCGAACATAGGTCATGGGGGACACACCTGTCGCGCGGATTCTCCGAAGAATTTCCGAGGAATTTCAGTGGGCCTGCATCTTGTTGATTAAATTGACTTTATTATTCGCCTACACGCGCAATGATCACAAAATAGACGGACACTGGCCGGTTAGTTCTTCGCAATAGAAATCGATTAACGGGAGCAGAACCCTTCCCTCCCCGGAGTTAACCCGAAGAGGATCGCTCCAGCAATGACCACACTATATATAGATGGGTTCGATCTGACGGTCACCGATCCCCGATTGCAGACGGGCCTACTACTCCACGGGTTCCCTGCCTGCATAATTTACGGCATCAACGGAACCTTGGGACAGCATTGTTGAAGGAGTGCGGTTGCCAGTTGCGGATTCTTTCCCCTCTTCCGGCACGACGGGATCCGACGGAGCTGCAACGGACGTCAAAGGCTCCAGGGGCGTAACAGGGACGAGCAAACAGTAACCGACCTTGAACACGGTCTTAATGAAGCGAGGATTTTGCGGATCGTCTTCAAGGATATGGCGCAAAACCGAGACACAGCGCGTAACGGCATCCTCGCTCACATAGGTCTTCGGCCAGACGGCGTTGAGAATCTCATCTTTGGAAACGACGCTTTCTGCCCGAATGGCTAGCTGAAGCAGTACACCCATGACTTTCGGTTCGACGCTGTGCGTGGCATCTGCCGAGGATAGACGATTAAACTCCGGCTCAACGAGCCACTTCCCCAATAGAAATCGAGATTCTGGGGTAAGGGGCGCGGAGCGGTTGGGAATATCGGTGAGCAATTCATACTCGGGGCGGCGACGCAGATCTGGGTACAAGCGAAGGGTCTCAATGGCCAGCGTAGCCAGCCGCGCACCATTGCGCAGCGCTACAGCTTCACGGTCGTTGGGCAGTTCCGCTGCAGGGAAGCCCGCAACGAGGGTTCCGAGCACCGGCCCAGCGCGACCATCAATCCGCGCACGGACAAGACGCAGGCTTTCTTGTTCTGGCGGATAGTCGCCAATCCAGCCTCCATCGGTAATTTCACACCAGCATGGGGCACCCCCCAGAGAAGCGGATACCATCGCCGTAATCTGCAAAAGAATCTCGGAGAGAGGCCGCGATTCGTTGATGGCCTCAAGAATGCGGCTGCGCCGTCGCTCCAAGTCGGCCTCGATCTCTGTGCGAGCCGACAGGATCGCGGATTGGTGCTGCACCTTGCGCGCCAAGGCCCAACTCCTGGCTATCACCGCAAAAATTACAAGCAGGAGCGCACCGATGGCTACGAGGAGGTTGCGTGTGTTGAGCAAGGAGGGCTTGGCGACGACTGTGATATCGTCCGTGGAACGCAGCAGGATATTGAAAGGGACCGGACCGTTGAATGGGTTGGGATCATCCAGGACGCAGATGCCCGTAACGCGGACCTTGGAGCCAAGCGGAATCCTCTTCATCACTTGATCTGGATTGGCTTCATCCGCACGTCGGTAAATGGCGGTGACTAGATGGCCGTCGGACATCAGAACATACTGATCCTGTAAGGCTTCCCGTGCCTCCGTCACAACTTGCCCTTCGATGGAAACCAGATCGTAGACATGTCCAAAGTGGTTTGTGTCGTTCAGGGTAAGGAGCTTCCAGCTCGCCGAGAACGGCGCGATCGGCGCGCTTACATGGGTATCTTGAACTTCGCTACGCGCCAGAGTCAGGAAGCCGTCGCGAACTTCGGGAAAGCCGATTGCGTCGGCTAGATCGCCGATCTTCAAATCGTCAAAGGTTCGGGTGCTAATCCATAAGCTTTTGGCTCCATCCTGTAGAACAACTGCGGAACCAGGCTCGTAATAGGTAATCGTCCCATGAACCCGAACTCTTGCTGTGAGATTGCGTATTCGGTAGCCAGTGACGATTGTATCCATCGGGGTGGCCGGAAGGTTCCACGGATTGGCACTGGCTCGCTTCAGAATCTTGATGTCTGCCATAGAGGAAACATGCAGCTGAATTCCAGTCTTCTGCATTTTGTTGTCGAAGTGTCCTGCGGCTTCTCCGGTTACCTCCACCTCGGCATCGAGCAACTCTTTGAGTACGTTCGCATCACTACTATCCACCATCGCGTCAATATAGCCGTCGTCGGCCACCATGCGCAGGAAAATGCTTTGCTCCTCCGAAGACATAAAATCGGCAGATTGCACGACACCGTGCACCGTGACTCTCCTGGAATCGTACTGAGAGTGGATCAGTTCGTCGTAATCGGCGGGCACAGGCTTGGGCAACGGCCCGTGATGGAGCAGAGCAATACTCTTGCTAACCACAATGGGACGAAAGCTGGCGCGCGTTGCTCCCCGCACCAGTACACGATCTCCTGGCTTCAGATTGGTGTCCGAGGGGATCAGCACAAAGATGGCTGCGTCTCCATCCTGCATGAACGATGTCTGTGCCCAGGCGCGAACGTAGGTGACTGTGGCCTCAAAGGCCACGGGCAGGCCTTTGCTGGCCTCAGCATTGGTGAGGGCGTGAATCTGTTGCAACGTGGTCAGCGTAGCTGCCCCCGCCGCCACAGCCCAACCCAGAAGGATTGTTCCGGCAAGAATCCATCTCTTCATCGGAGTCGTGTCTGTCTAAATAGGTCTCTGGGGGCGGTTCGCAAAGTGCTATCGGTAGGACTTACCAAACAATTCCCCGGTACCAAGAATACACGTTGGCATTCATCCGGCATATTCTCAATACGCAGATGCAAAAGACGGATGCCTGCATCCTCGACGGAAATCTTTGCAGTCAAGGATGGATCGCCGCAACGAGGCGAACGGTTCACGTCACGTTGCGGAATAGCAGGCCTGATCGTAAAATCGGATCCGCATCTAAGTATATCATTTTAAATTATTTACATGGTGGACACGGAAGGAATCGAACCTTCAACCTGTCGATTAAGAGTCAGCTTCGGTAGCATGAAGTATCTGGTTTTTCATAGACTTAACCGGAACCGGAAAGCGCCCTTGCAGCACATTTGGCACGCAACGGTTCCAAAAGTGGTTCCAAGTTTGGTCGCGGGGAGCCTTTTCCGAATGGTTATGTCTACATCGTAGAAGTTTCAACAATTCAATTGCATGGAGGCTGTCGCAAAAAACATTGTTTTACCATGAATCAAATGGAGCCTCTTTAGGACTCACCGAATGCAAAACAGCATAATGGGTTTTCGATCCTGCAAAAATTGGTTGCATGTGAGTCCTTTATCTCGCCAATAAAGAAACACAGATTAACTATATTTGAACAATTTCTTAGATCAGCAATGAATGAATTCTTCTCCTACTGCACTGTCAGACTAACATTAGCACTCTGAGATAGGTTACCTGTTCCAGTAATCAGTACCTGCACTGTTGATGTTCCTGCTGGCGTTGCTGGCGAAGTCGGTGCAATAGATCCAGAGCCGCCACCACAGGCTGTTATTGCCATTACACTCCCTAGCAGTATCAGCAGCGCAGTGTTACTCAAGACGCGCAATGAACATTTACGCTTCCTGCCTGCTATTGCTGCCAGTATGGAACTGGGCATCAAGAAAACTGTCGCCGGAATTACCGGGAACTTACTAG
>JAJZMO010000136.1 GCA_021798235.1 Acidobacteriota bacterium
GCCACCGGCCCCAAACTCAAATTTGAAGCCACCGAAGGCCTCGGCCCCGACGCCAACAGCTTCTCCGTCTGCACCGCGGATCACGCCCAGCAAACCGCCGGCTCCTTCCTCGATCACGTCAACGCCATGAAGCAGGGCGCAACCCGCAAATTCCTCGTCGGAACCGGCCACGGAACCTGTACCTGCGAAGGCGCCGCCCTCGAATACGTCGTCAATCTTGAATACGAGCTCCGCCGTCACGGTGTCCGCGACCGTGCCCAGGTCATCTATCTCTCCAACGAGTACCAGCTCGGCGACTTCGGCATGGGCGGCGCGCATATCCGCCGTGGCGGTTACATCACGCCCACCAGCATCTTCACCGCATCCCTCTTCGCCGAGCGTGGCATCGACTGGATCATCCGTTCCCACGTCCAGAAAGTCGAGCCTGACCGCCTCCACTACAAAACCCTCGACGGCGAACAGCACGACCTCGCCTTCGACTTTGCCATGCTCCTGCCGCCCTTCTCCGGCGTCGGCCTCCGCGCCTACAGCCGCTCAGGAGCCGACATCACCGGCAACCTCTTCGCTCCCAATGGATTCATGAAGGTCGACGCCAACTACGAAAGCAGGCCCTATCAAGACTGGACCGCCGCCGACTGGCCCCGCGTCTACCGCAGCCCCGCCTACGCAAACATCTTCGCCGTCGGCATCGCCTTCGCCCCGCCACACCCCATCTCACAGCCGCGATTTGCAGACGACGGAACCCCCATCTTTGCCGCTCCGCCACGCACCGGCATGCCCTCGGCCACCATCGGCAAGGCAGTCGCACACACCATCACCAACACCATCCTCGGACGCAAAAATCCCCACCACACCGCCTCCATGGCAGAGATGGGCGCCGCCTGCGTCGCCTCCACCGGCGCTGGCCTGCTCTCCGGAACCGCCGCCGTCATGACCGTCTACCCCATCGTCCCAGACTTCCAGCGCTTCCCCGACTACGGCCGCGAACTTGACTACACCATGGGCGAAATCGGCCTCGCCGGCCACTGGATCAAGCTTCTCCTCCACTACATGTTCCTCTACAAAGCCCGCCTGCGCCCCGGCTGGCACCTCATCCCGGAGTAGCCCATGCCCACCACCGCCAAACCCGATAACAACCTGCCCTCGTACATGAAGGAATCCATGTACGCCACTCGCCCCACCCGACTCACCGTCTTTCTGCGCACCTTCCTGCCCTGGCAGATCCTCCGCTTCCTCCTCATCAACTTCCGCATGATACGCATGATCCGTCTCAACCAGCACAGCCACTCCGCCGACTAGAGCATTTCTCCTATTGGTATAGACCGAAGAGAGAGAATCTCAACGCAGCTTTTCCGTTAAGAAAAGCTGCGCTTGGCTGATTTCAGAAGGTTCACAGGAATAGGGGAAATGCTCCAGCGCGAATTTCAATTCCCCCGCAGCGCCCCCACTCCGCTCCAATCCTGCGAACCTGGGCCATTCCTGCCCACCCTCCACAACCTTCCTGTTGCTTTCCCAGTGGAAATATGAGACCTTCCTATTGGAATCCAAAAGGAAGCAGCACGGCAGCCCACCCTCATGAAGCAGAAGCAGGACGTCCAGCAAGGAACTCTCGCCCTCATGGTCCTCAAAACTCTCGATGTCCTCGGACCGCAGCACGGCTATGGCATCGCCCGTCGCATCGAGCAGATCAGCCAGGACCTCCTCGCCGTCAACCAGGGCACGCTCTACCCCGTATTGCTCAGGCTTGAGAACGAAGGCGCCATCGCCTCTGAGTGGGGCGCATCAGAGAACAATCGCCGCGCGCGCTTCTACCGCTTGACCAGGTCAGGCCGCAAGCAACTGGAACGCGAAACCCGCGACTGGGAGCAAACCACCGCCATCATTGCCCGCTTCTTCAAGGTCAAAGCCGAGGACCTCCAATGAGCACGCTCCGAAGATTCCTCGTCCGCATCTGGAACTTCGCCGCGAACCGTCGTAGCGATGACCGCCTGCGTGAAGAGATGGAGTCGCATCTCGCCCTCCTCATCGAGGAGAATACCCGTTCCGGCATGCCCGCCGACGAGGCCCGCCGTCAGGCAATCCTCAAGTTCGGCCCCGCGGAGGCCATCCGCGAAGCCGCCCACGCCGAACACGGCTTCCCCCTCTTTCAAACCCTCCTCCAGGACTGCCGATACTCCCTCCGGGTGCTCCGCAAATCCCCCGGCTTCACCATCGCCGCCATCTCCATTCTCGCCATCGCCATTGGCGCCACCACCGCCGTCTTTTCCCTCACCCGCGCTCTTTTCTTGCAGGAATTACCCATCCCCAACCCGCAAAGCCTCGTCCGCATCACGCTGGACGTAAAATCCCCCGCCAGCACTGTCAACAACCTGCCTCTCAATCTCCCTTTCCTGCACACCATCAGGCGCCACGCCCACGCATTTTCCAGCGCCTTCGGCTGGTATCCCACCACGGCGCTCGTCCAGGGACCCCAAAAGGTGGAACTCGCCCCAGTCGCACTCGTCACTGGCAACACCTTCCAGTCCCTCGGTTTAAAACCCGCCTACGGCCGGCTTCTTCGCCCCGAAGACGATCATCTCGGCGGAGGCCCGGACGGCTGGGCCGCCGTGCTCAGCTACGGCCTTTGGCAGCAGAACTACGCTGCTGGCAAGTCCATCCTCGGCAAGCACATCTCCATCGCAAATCACGATGTCACCATCGTCGGCATCGCTCCCCGCGGCTTCCGCGGCGTCGAAATCGGCAACAACCCCGGCATCTTCCTTCCCTTGAATTTCGAACGCGTCCTGCAACCCCAAAATCCCCTCTGTACCAAACCTGGAAACTCTTGGCTCCAGGTCTGGGCCCGCCTCAAACCTGGCGTTTCCCTCGCCGCTGCCAATGCTGAAATGCCCTCCGTCTTCCACGCCGCCGTCGTTGAAAATCTCCCCGCCGTCGTCCAGAACAGCCCCATTGTCAAGGAATCCCGCTTCACCGTCCGCCCCGGCGCGACAGGCTGGACCTCCCTGCGCGCGGAGTACAAAGAGCCACTGACATTATTCGCAGCCATGGCCGGCTTGCTCCTTCTTGCGGCATGCTTCAATCTCACCGGCTTGTCCTGGGTTCGCGCTTCCGCACGCGGCCCCGAGCTCGCCATGCGTTCCGTCCTCGGCGCCTCACCCCTTCGCCTCATCCGCTCCGTGCTCACGGAATCATTTCTCATCGCCATGGCCGGTACGCTCCTCGGAATCCTCTTTGCATGGCTCATGGCGGGCTACCTGCTCTTCGTTCTCGACAACCACAGCATCACCGCGGCGCTTTCCATCGCTCCCAGCCCGGTCATCCTGGCAGTTGCCTGCGCCTCCGGAATCGCATGCGCCCTCCTCATCGGCGCCGCCCCATCCATCCTCGCCGCGCGCATCTCCTTGCAATCCGCGCTCCGGCAAAGCAGCCGCAGCCTCGTCTCCGGCGCGCAGACACCCCTCCGCCGAATCCTCATCCCGCTGCAGCTTGCCATCAGCCTGGTGCTCCTCGTCGTCGCCGGAACTCTCAGTCTCACCGTCCACAACCTCCTCAGTGTCCCGCTCGGCTTCCATCCTCAAAATGCCCTCATCATCCCCACGGACTTTGCCAGGCTTCCCCAGAAAGGCCCCGCCCTGGTCAATCTCTACCGCCAGGTTGCCACTCGCATCGCCCAAAACCCCGGCATCGGAAGCGCGAGCGTCGCGCAGATCACACCGCTCAGCGGGACAGAGCAGATCGGCTCTTTCGTGCTTTCTTCGTCATCGCCCTCCAAATACCACAGCTACAGATATCAGGTGGATTCCGTCGGAGCCGGTTATTTCGCCGCCATCGGAACCCATCTCATTGCCGGACAGGAATTTGCATGGGGCACTGGCGATAGCGATTCCTGCATCGTCAATCAATCCGCGGCAATGGATCTTGGCGGATCCCAGCCCATCCTCGGCAAAATCCTCCGCCAATCCGCTGGCTCCCTGTCCACCGGAGAGCTCACCACCCGCGAGTGCCGCGTTATCGGCGTCGCTCAGGACGCCCGGTATCGCAACCTGCGTCTGCCCGCCGGCCCCATGATCTTCTACCCCATCACCACCGCCACGCCCCGCATTGGCTCACTCTCCATCGTGATCCGTTCCAGAAACGAGAAAGCAGCCGCCGAGGCCGCCGCCCATGTCATCCACAACCTCGTCCCGGCCAGCCCTCAACTCTCCCCAGTCAGCCTTTTGCACCAGGTGGACCACTCCATCGTCCGCGAGCGCCTGCTCTCCGTCTTGTCCGGCTTCTTCGCCGCGGTCGCCCTGCTGCTGAGCATCATTGGGCTCTATGGAATGACCACCACCTACGTCATCCGTCGTCGGCGCGAAATCGGCCTGCGGGTCGCGCTCGGCGCTCA
>JAJZMO010000343.1 GCA_021798235.1 Acidobacteriota bacterium
GGCAGGATGGCAGTTTTAGTTTTGACGCGCTGGTGCAGCGCTACAACGCCGACCTGGCCAATGGCTACGGCAATCTGGTGAGCCGCACGCTGGCGATGATTGGCAAGTATTTTGACGGCGTGGTGCCAGAGACAACGGCAGTGCGCGAGCGCTATTTGCAGTTTCAGGCCACGCATACCAGCGTCATTGACGGCGGCGGCTGGGGCGCAGCCTCAGCGGTGGAGGTGCTGGCGCAGTCGTTGGGCGCGGAGTGCAACGCGCAGATCGCCGAGTTTGGCACATGGATGGACGCGCTGGATTTTTCCCGCGCTCTGACGCTGGCGCAGGCGATCGTGGCCCGGGTGGATGGATTTTTGACCGGCGTTGCTCCATGGAAGCAGCCCAAGGAGAATTCTGAAGAGGCGCAGGCGGCGCAGCAGGCCGTGCGGGCCGTGGCGCTGTACGCGGCGGCAGAGGCGGTGCGCATTATTACTGCGCTGCTGCATCCCGTGTTGCCCGAGGCGACAGCCAAGGTGTGGGCGCAACTGGGGCTGGGGGAGATTGCGCAGGCCGATTTGAAAGATTTGCAGTGGGGCGGATTGAAACCAGGCACGCGACTCGGTGCGCTGGGGCCGGTTTTTCCCCGTGCGGAAAAGGAAGCGATCGAACAGATGCAGCAAAAAGAAGATGCAGGAGCCGCAGCAGCCGCGGCGGCAGTGGAACCCAACACGGGCGCGACTCTGAGCGGAGCTGCGGCCACCATGGCCAGCGCTGCGGAGCCGAAGCCAGCGGTGGAGGCCAAGCCCACCATCACCATCGACGACTTTGCCAAGGTGGAGTTGCGCGTGGCGCAGATTCAAGTGGCCGAGCGCGTGCCGGGCGCAGATCGCCTGCTACGTTTGGAGGTGGATTTGGGCTACGAACGGCGGCAGATTGTCGCTGGCATTGCCGAGGCCTATGCGCCGGAGAGCCTGATCGGACGCAAGGTGGTGATCGTCGCCAATCTTGCGCCGCGCAAGCTGCGCGGGCTGGAGTCCAATGGCATGGTCGTGGCCGCCTCGCTTGGCGAAAAAGGCAAGCCGGTACTGGCCAGTTTTTTGGAAGAGATTGAAGTGGGCGCACGGTTGAAGTAAATCACTCCAGCCAAAAGAAGGCTGGAATGGGGCACCCGCACCCGTGGTTATGGCGGATTAGTGGAATGAAAAACCCATGCTGGTAGATTCCCATGCGCACCTGGATAGCGAGCGCTACGCGGAGGATCGCGTGGCGATGCTGGAGCGCGCGCGTGCAGCCGGTGTGGAGATGATTCTGGCCGTGGGCATTGGCGACGGGCCAGAGACGATGCACGCGGCGCTGGATTTGTGTCGCCAACATGCAAGCGATGCGCGCCTGCCGCGATTGGTGGCCAGTGCGGGTGTGCATCCGCAGGAGGCAGCGCAGGCCGATGCCGTTGCGCTGGACAAACTGAATGCCCTGGCCGCAGCGCCCGAGGTGGTGGCCATCGGCGAGATTGGTTTGGACTATTATCATGCGGACAATCCAGCGCCAGCGGTGCAGCAGCGCGCCTTTGCGCAGCAGATGGAGATTGCCGCAGCGCACAAGCTGCCGATTTTGATTCACTGCCGGCCCGCAGACGGCGATGATCGCGCGTGGGATGACGCGCTGGCCATGCTGGAGACACAGTGGAAGCCGACGGGGCTGGGCGGCGTGCTGCATTGTTTTACGGGCACGTGGCAGCAGGCGCAACGCGCGATGGAGATGGGATTTTTGATCTCCTTTGCCGGCAATGTAACCTTTCCCAAGGCGCAGGCGCTGCGTGATGTGGCTGCGCTGGTTCCGCTGGATCGGCTGCTGGTGGAGACGGATGCGCCGTTTCTGGCGCCAATGCCCAATCGTGGCAAGCGCAATGAGTCGGCCTGGGTGCTGCACGTGGCTGAGACGTTGGCACAGGTGCGTGGCGTGGGCGTGGAGCAGATCGCTTCGGCGACGACGGAAAATTTCCGCAGGCTGGTGCGGTACACTGGCGCGGCTGGTAGTTGAAGGGGAGGGAATGGCGATGGCGGCTGAGAATTCGTTTGATGTGGTCAGCAAGGTGGATATGCAAGAGGTGAAGAACGCGCTCGATCAGGCGATGAAAGAGATACGGACGCGCTTTGATCTGAAGGATTCGCGCTCCGACGTGAAGCTGGAGGGAGAGACGGCGCTGCAACTGGCCTCTGCGAACGAGTACACGTTGCAAACGGTGACGGAGATTTTGCAGCAGAAGCTGGCCAAGCGCGGCGTATCGCTGAAGGCCTTCAAATATGGCAAGGTGGAACCGGCGGCCAACTCCAGCGTGCGGCAAAAGGTGGACTTGCAGCAGGGCATTACCACGGAGCAGGCCAAGGAAATATCGCGCACCATTAAGGACTCGAAGATCAAAGTGCAGGCGACGATTCAAGGCGATACGGTGCGCGTGAGCGGCAAGGACCGCGATGCGCTGCAAGAGGTGATAGCACTGTTGAAGAAGAAGGATTTTGGCATCGATCTGCAATTCACAAATTACCGCTCGAACTAAACGGCACAATCCGGTACGGTATAGGTAGGAGCAGGCGGGGAGCGCGGAGCATCAGTGAGCACGATTGCCATAGCCACGACCAAAGAGGTCTTTGACCTGATCCGCGAGGATCTGCTCGCCATTGAGCAGGAGTTTGCCCGTGCCTGTGGTGCGGAGGTGGCTCCGATCCGGGAGATGGCGGCGTACCTGCGCGAGGGCGGCGGCAAGCGTATTCGGCCCGCGCTCTTGCTGCTGGCGGCGCGTGCGCTGGCCTACAAAGGCCGCAGCGCGGTTCACCTGGGCGCAGTGGTGGAAATGATCCACACGGCCACGCTGGTGCATGACGACATCATTGACGAGGCCGACACGCGCCGGGGACGGCCCAGCGCCAACAAAACCTGGGGCAATGCGCGCTGTGTGCTCACCGGCGACTGGCTTTACATGCAGGCCTTCCACATGGCGCTGGAAGAGCGCAACTTCCGCATTCTCGATCTTTTGATCCGCCTGACGCAGCAGATGGTCGAAGGCGAGCTGGTGCAGATGGACTTGCTGGGCCGCGCTATTGGCGAGCAGGAATACTACGATCTCATCTATCGCAAGACCGCCTGCCTGTTTCAGATTTCGATGCAACTGGGCGGCGTGCTGGCCGGAGCCACGCCTGAGGTGGAAACGCAGCTCGGCGAGTATGGCCGCAACCTTGGGCTGGCCTTTCAGATTGTGGACGACGTGCTCGACCTGACAGCGGACGAAGATGTTCTAGGCAAGCCGGTGGCCAGTGATCTGCGCGAAGGCAAGGCCACGCTGGCTGTGGTGCATGCCTTGCAGCATGGATCACGCGAGGAACGCGCGGCGATTCAACAGGTGCTGGAAGATCGGTCGTTTGCACGTGTGGGCCATGCGCGCATATTGGAGATTCTGCGCCACAACGGTTCGCTGGACTTCGCCATGCGTGCAGCCTATGGCTACGCAGACGTGGCGCGCGCAGCGGTGGCCGCATTGCCGGATTCTGAATACAAGCGCGCGTTGTTGTGGGCACCGGATTTTGTGGTGGCGCGCGAAAAGTAGCCGCACGCTGCTGAAACACCTGCGCGCGCTGCGCAAAAAATTCCCAAAATCCATTGCAAGAGTGGTGGCCAGAGACGGGATCGAACCGCCGACGCCGGCCTTTTCAGGGCCGCGCTCTACCACTGAGCTATCTGGCCTAGGAGTGAACTCCGAGGAGGGTACAAAGGCAGCCGACCGTGCAGAAGACTGGTTGAATCGGCTGTTCCTTTTGCAGTATATCAATGCAATTCCAACCTGCCAAATTTTTGCCGCCGTGGGTCGTGGGCAATTTGAATGATAGGAAGGAGTCATTCTGAATGGAGCGAAGCGCAATGAAGAATCCAGAGGATGCTGGCAGCCAAGATGAAGCCAGAATTCTCTGGATTCTCCGCTTCGCTCAGAATGACTCTCTGTCTTGGGTCGGGATGTAGTGAGTCATCCAACATTCTCAAGCTGACCCTCCACCCGCCGCGCTTGCAGCGGCGTTGGATTTGGCCTACGCTGCAAGCATCGAGGATGGCATGAGCGAGAAAAAAACAGAAGGCCCGGTGATACAGAAATCGGAAGCAGAGTGGCGCGCACAGTTAACGCCGGAGCAGTTCCACGTCACGCGGCAAAAGGGAACGGAGCCGCCGTTTTCCGGGGCTTTGTATCGCAACCACGCCGATGGAAGCTACCACTGCGTTGGGTGTGATGCGGAGCTGTTCGCTTCGGATACGAAGTTTGAGTCGGGATCGGGCTGGCCCAGTTTCTGGAAGCCCGCAGACAGCACCGCAATTGCGACGCATGAAGACATCAGCCATGGAATGCGGCGCG
>JAJZMO010000059.1 GCA_021798235.1 Acidobacteriota bacterium
ATCAGGTTTAGTTTTGCGGGGTTCATTGCGTGTTGTCTGTTTTCGGAGCTTATTCAAGAAACTGCAGGTCCCTCCGCTTCGTTCGCTCACCTTGTGGTGAGCGAACTCCGGTCGGGATGACAAATTCATTTTGACTGCGCGCTTCTACTGCTAATTTCAGCGGTTCAACCTTACAGGATTTTTTTGCCGAAGGCGCTGCAGATGAGTTCAACGGCGAGGTCGGCGGTGCGGTTGTGTTCGTCGATGACGGGGTTAACTTCGACGAGTTCGAAGCTGAGCATTCGTCCGTGGTCGGCGATGATTTCCATGGCGAGGTGGGCTTCGCGGTAGGTGGCTCCGCCGCGGACGGGGGTGCCGACGCCGGGTGCGTCTTCGGGGTCGATCCAGTCCATGTCGAGGGAGACGTGGTAGCCGGCGGTGCCGCGTCCGGCGGCGCGGAGGGCCTCTTCCATGACGGTGCGGAGGCCGCGCTCGTCGATGTCGCGCATGGTGTAGACCTCGGTGAGGCCGGCGCGCTTGAGGTTTTCCTTTTCGGTGGCGTCGATGTCGCGGACGCCGATGAGGACGGTGTTTTCGGGGAGGACTTTGGGGCTCCAGCCGCAGATGCCGGCGAGCGACTCGGGGCCGAGGCCGAGGAGGGCGGCGAGGGGCATGCCGTGGACGTTGCCGCTGGGCGAGGTTTCCGGGGTGTTCATGTCGGCGTGGGCGTCGATCCAGAGGAGGCCGATGCGCTGATTCTGCTGGTGGTAGAAGTCGGCGACGCCGGAGACGCTGCCGGCGGCTACGGAGTGGTCGCCGCCGATGATGAGCGGAGTCATGCCCTGCTCGAGGGCTCCAGAGACGATGGAGGCGGCGCGGGTGCAGGTTTCGGTGATTTCGCGGAGGTAGCGGGCGTGTTCTTCGCCGACGTGGCGGGTTTCGGCGATTTCGACGTCGATGTTGCCGGCGTCGATGAGCTGGTGGCCGAGGGCTTCGAGGCGGGCTTCCAGGCCAGCGACGCGGACGGCGGAGGGTCCCATGTCGACGCCGCGGCGGGATGCGCCGAGGTCGAGGGGAACGCCGATGAGCTGGATTTTGCGGGTGGGCAGGGATTGGGTACCGGTGTAGATGGGGCCGGAGGTGAGTCCGGTGACGGGGGATTTGGCGGCGGCGAGTTTTTCGGTGGCTTCTGACATGGCGGATCCTTGGTTGGGTGCTGTTGGCACCCTGGGCTTTTGGGGCTGCGGCGGGCGGGAGCGGGCAGGGGGAAATGCTCCCGCCGGGGATGGCAGGTGGATGGGCCGCTAGCCAAAAGCGAGGGCTACGCTGAATCCGAAGGCGTGGCCGTCAATGTGAGGGTGAACGATCATGATCGTAACCATTGCAGTTTCAATTACGGATAGATGCGATTGAGGGTGCGCGCGAAGGGGATGGTTTCGCGGACGTGCTCGAGGCCGCAGATCCAAGCGACGGCGCGCTCGATGCCCATGCCGAAGCCGGAATGGGGGACCGAGCCGTAGCGTCGTAGATCGAGATACCACTGAAAGGCCTCGATGGGCAAGTGGTGATCTTCGATTCGCTGCTTGAGGAGTTCGTAGGAGGCGATGCGCTGCGAGCCGCCGATGATTTCTCCATAGCCCTCGGGAGCGAGGACGTCGACGCAGAGGGCGTATTTGGGGTTGTCGGGGTCCGGCTCCATGTAGAAGGCTTTGACGTCTGCCGGGTAGCGGTGGACCATGACGGGGCGGTCGAACTGCGAGGAGATGTAGGTTTCGTCGGGGGAGCCGAAGTCGTTGCCGTACTCGAAGGGATTTTCGAGCAGGCCTTTGGCGTGGGCGTCGTTGAGCATCTGGACGGCGTCGTCATAGCGGAGGCGCGGGAACGGAGCCTGGATGGTTTCAAGTTTGGAGATATCGCGTCCGATGACCTTGAGGTCGGCGGCGCGGCGTGTGAGGACGCGCTGGACGATGAAGCTGATGAAATTTTCGGCGAGGCCCATGAGGTCGTCGAGGTCGGCGAAGGCCCACTCGGGCTCGACCATCCAGAACTCGGTGAGATGGCGGCGGGTTTTGGATTTTTCAGCGCGGAAGGTAGGGCCGAAGGAGTAGACCTTGCCGAGGGCGAGCGCGGTGCTCTCGATGTAAAGCTGGCCACTCTGGGTGAGGTAGGCTTCGTCGCCGAAGTATTCGACGGGGAAGAGCGTGCTGGTGCCCTCGCAGGCGGCGGGGGTGAGGATGGGCGGATCGGTGAGGAGGAAGCCGTTGTCGTCGAGGAAGTCGCGGGCGGCTTTGATGATTTCCGCGCGGATGCGGAGGATGGCGGACTGGCGCGGGGAGCGAATCCAGAGGTGGCGGTGCTCCATGAGGAAGTCAGTGCCATGCTCTTTGAGGGAGATGGGGAAGGGCGTATCTTCGGGGACGCGCTGGATGACTTCGAGGTTTTCGACGTCGAGCTCGAAGCCGCCGGGGGCGCGCTTGTCGGCGCGGACCTTGCCGGTGACGATGACGGAGGATTCCTGGGTGAGGCCCTTGATGCGCTCGAAGACTTCCGGGGCGACGGCGGCCTTGGGGACGATGCCCTGGATGGTTCCGGAGCCGTCGCGGAAGATGGGGAAGAGGAGCTTACCGCTTTCGCGGAGGTTGTAGAGCCATCCCTGGAGGGTGACGGACTGGCCTTCATGCTCGCCGATGCGGGCGATGGTGGCGAGGGGTGGATTGGTAACAGATTCGGTTTCGTTTGCCATGGTGTCGTTTTTGAATCAGAATTTTTCGAATGCGCGCTGGGCTTTTTCGAGGATGGTTTCGATGGGCTCGTCGAGGTTGTAGTGAATTTCGAGGATGCCTGCGGGTGTTTGCGGCGCGGCGTGGAGCAGCTGCATGGTGTCGTCCCAGTCGATGGAGCCTTCACCGGGCCAGAGGTGCTCGTCTTTTTCGCCGTGGTTGTCGTGGATGTGGGCGGTGCGGACGAGGTCCTGCATTTCGGCGAAGGTGGCAGCGACGCCTTCTTCAAGGTGGGCGTGGCCGGTATCGAAGCAGAAGCCGATGTCCTTGAAGTGGCCGATGGTGAGGATCTCCTTGAGATGGGCCGGTTGGGTGACTTCGTTCTGGAGATTTTCGACCAGGAGCTTTACGCCAAGGGGGTTGGCAAAAGCGCGGAGGTGTTCGAGGGCGGTGATGGAGTGCTCGAGAGCGCGGGCGTTCCAAGTTTCGTGCGGGTCGCCGAGGTGGAGATTGAGGAAGCGGAGCGGAATCTGCTCGGCGGCTTCGAGGGAGCGCTTGATCTCGTCCATGGCGTCGATGCGGCGGGATTTTTCCGGGTGCAGCAGGTTGACGGAAGGCGCGCCGCCGCGGCCCATGTCGCGATCCGGGAACAGGGGTGCGTGCATGGAAAAGGGCTCGAGGGGATTGGAGCGGAACCATACGGCGAGGTCGCGGACTTCCTGGCGGTTGGTGTAGTCAAAGTGCTGGCGGGCGGCAAAGAGTTCGACGCCCTGTGCGCCGGCGCGGGCCAGTTGATCGAGCAGGCCGGGATGGAGGCGCTGGCGGAGGAAAACGTGGGTAGAGATGACCTTCAGCATGGGCAAGACCCGAGAGAGACTCCTGAGTGTATCTTCTCACTGGTGGATGCGCCAGTGCTTGCCGGGACTGGCCGTCCAGGCGGACGCGCGTTTTGCGCGCCAATCCTGTTCTGGCTTGGTGGGGGGAATTGAGGGTTTTGGCTTCGATTGCGGGCAAAGAGGCCCACCCTAGCTTCGCGAGGGTGGGGCATCCGGACAAATTCACATCCTTGCGAGACGTTCTGCAATAATCCCGATGATTGGGAGATGAAGATGCCGCGGTTTTTTCGCCCGAAAGAGGCAAGTCAGCCAGCCAAGCAAGCAGACCAGCGAGACGGCGTCAATGATGCGTTGCATCTCGATTGTGTGGGGGTTGGCGTACAGGCATGGCAGCCAGATAGCAGCCAGAAGGAGACATTGTATGCTGTGAAACCGCAGAAATGGGTCCTGCCTGGTTCGACGGATGAACAGGAGATATACCAGAGGGAACAGGATGCCCCACACGTAACAAATCCTGCCGGTGCGGATTTCAGCGAAGGCTAACGCACTATGTTGATGCGTTCCGGTCATGATTGGGCATCCTAGCATGATTGCCCATGAGTGCACGACCAGCAATGAAGCGCGAACGGAGCCTCTTGCGCGCGGAGTGATTGACCGCAGATTTCTCCGCTGCGCGCCTTTGGCGCTTCGGTCGAAATGACCCAGGTTGAGGTAGGGGAGGTTTTCACCAAAGATTTGCGAGGGGTTGGCTGCTAAACGGCAAAACACGCAGCGGGCTGCGTGTTTTGCGGGAACTTTGGTGGTGCGGTGGCAGGGCTGGGCTAGACGCCGACGCCGAAC
>JAJZMO010000098.1 GCA_021798235.1 Acidobacteriota bacterium
CCTTGACCAGATCGATGCCGGTGACCATCTCCGTCACCGGATGCTCGACCTGAATGCGCGTGTTCATTTCGATGAAGTAGATTTGGCCGTCCTCATCCATCAGGAACTCAACCGTGCCCGCGTTCATGTAGCCGATGTTGGACAGGGACCTTTTCAGCGTTGCGCCAATCTCTTCGCGCAACTTGGGCGTGACTTGCAGCGAGGGAGACTCTTCGATCAGCTTTTGATGACGGCGCTGGATGGAACACTCACGCTCGCCCAGCGAGACCACGTTGCCGTGTTCATCGGCCAGCACTTGAAACTCAATGTGGCGCGGGCGCTCAATGAATTTTTCCATGTACAGGTCGCCGTTGCCGAAGGCGTTTTGCGCCTCGGTGCTGGCGGCGCGATAAAGATTGGGTAACTCCTCCGCATTGCGGGCCACGCGCATGCCGCGTCCGCCGCCGCCTGCGCAGGCCTTCAAGATGACGGGAAAGCCAACGCTCTTGGCCCAGGCGATGGCCTCATCCTCACTTTGGATCACACCTTCGGAGCCGGGCAGAATCGGCACCTTGGCTTTTTTCATGGCCATGCGCGCCTTTTCTTTTTCGCCCATCAGGCGGGTCACTTCCGGCGGCGGGCCGATGAATTTAATATTGGAGGCGCGGCAGACCTCGGCAAAGTTGGCGTTTTCGCTCAGCAGGCCGTAGCCGGGATGGATCGCGTCCACATCGGCAATCTCTGCGGCGCTGATGACGGCGGGCACGTTCAGATAACTGTCTGCAGAGCGTGGAGGACCGATGCAGATGGCCTCATCGGCAAAGCGCACGTGCAGCGAGTTGCGGTCGGCCTCGCTGTAGACGGCTACGGTGCGGATGCCTAACTCTTTGCAGGCGCAAATGACGCGCAGCGCGATTTCACCCCGGTTGGCGATTAGTACTTTACGAAACATAGGCGATACGGCTCTCTTGCTTGCGAAAATTTTGTAGAAAGCGCTTAGCGCGGACGAATCAAAAAGAGCGGCTGGCCATACTCCACCGGCTGCCCGCTGGAGACCAGGCGCTGCACCACTTCCCCGGCAGCGTCGGACTCAATCTCATTCATCAGCTTCATGGCTTCGACAATGCAAAGCACCTGGCCGGATTCGACCACATCGCCGACCTTGGCAAAGGGCGCAGCACCGGGCGATGGCGCTTCATAAAACGTGCCCACCATGGGCGACTTGACCGTGTGCAACCCGGCATCGGCGCTGGCGGCTGCGGGCGTGTGCGCCGCGCTATGGCTGGCGTGTACCGGTGCCACATGCGCTGGAGCAGACTGCGCTGCACCCAACAGCCGGGCCACCTGCGCCAAATCCACTGCGCCTGCGGCGCTAGAGACCTCTGCGCCAGAAAACTTCAAGCTCACCTTCAGGTCTTGCTGTTCCAGCGAAAACTCGCCTATCTCGCTCTGCTTCAATAGGTCGATCAGTTCTTTGAGTGCTTGGATCTGTGCAGCGTTCATTCCGCTCTCCTGCATCTGCTTTGAAGGTTCAAAAGTAGTCTGTGGAACACTCTGGTCAGTATAGATGCTGAGGCAAGATTCTGGAATGCCTATGCGGAGAAACGCTCCGGGGTTACCCGACGCGCACCTACAACTCCACCAGCGCCTTGGGCGAGCGCGTCAGCACCTTGCCGCCGCGCGCCGTCACCAGCACCATATCCTCAATGCGAATGCCAAAGCGCTTGGGCAGATAGATGCCCGGCTCCACGGTAATCACCATGCCGGGTTCAAGCACCTGCTTTTGTCCAGCGGCCAGGCGCGGGCCTTCGTGAATCTCCAGCCCCACGCCGTGGCCGGTGGAGTGCGTAAAGTGCTGGGCGAGCTTGGCGCGGCGCAGCACGCTGCGCGCGGCCTCGTCCACCTCGCCGCAGGTTGCGCCGGGACGCACGGCTTCCACGCCCGCCATCTGCGCTTCCAGAACAGCGTCATATGCGGCGCGTTCAGCGGCGCTGGCTGCGCCCAGATGCACCGTGCGCGTCATGTCGGAACAGTAGCCGCCCAGCAGCACGCCAAAGTCCAGCACCACAAAGCCGCGCTTGGGCAGCCGCTGCGTGGTGGCCCGGCCATGCGGCAGCGCCGAGCGCGCGCCGGAGGCGACGATCGTGTCGAACGACATGCCGTCTGCGCCTGCGCGGCGCGCAGCCAGTTCCATCTGCGCGGCAATCTCCACTTCCCTGCACCCCGGTTCGATCTGCGGCAGCACCGCGTCAAAAAGGTCGCAGCCCAGATCCGCAGCCTTTTGCAGGGCGCGGATTTCGGTTGCGTCTTTGATCTGGCGCAGACGCGCCACCGGAGCCGCCATGGGCACAAAAAAACTGCGGCGCAGCTTGGGGGCGATCGCCTGCCGCATGGCCTCCAGCGCGGAGACGGTGATGTGTTCGGCGTCAAAAAAACAGCGCTGCAGGCCGCGTTGCTGCATCCAGCCGCAGGCCGAGCGCATCAGCGACTGCTCCACAATCTCGACGCGCGCCTGGCGCACTTCCTCTTTGGATTGCTGAATGTAGCGCCCGTCGGTAAAGAGCACCGCATCGCCCGGCTTGGCGATGGGCACAATCACGGCGGCGTTCGAGCCGGTAAAGCCGGTCAGGTAGCGCACATCCGGCGGATGCACAACGAGAATCGCCTGCGCGCCGGGTTGGATTTTTTTCAGGACAAGGGCCAACTGCTCCATGCGTGTCATACAGATTTGGTTATAGCACTGGCCGCGCGGTGCCAGCACCTTGGCACAGTGCGTGCGCTGGATGGCCGTGCGTGGAAGGCGCTCATTGTGCCGGCGCGGGGTGCGCGGCCAGCCAAGCCTGCGCACGCCGCTGCACGCGCTCCAGTTGCGTTGGAGACAAATGCGCCGCGGCATCGTCACGAATGGAGTCCAACTCCTTTTGCGTGACATCTCCAGTCGTCACCGTAGGGTCAAAGTGGGAGGCTCCTAAATTTAGCCAGAAATACGCATCCTCGTAACTTTGCGGCACACCGTGGCCTTCGTCATACAACAGGCCAAGCTGGATTTGCGCGGCTTCATTGCCTTGATCTGCGGCCTTGCGATACCACGCAGCGGCCTGCGTGTAACTTTGCGGCACGCCGTGGCCTTGGCGGTACATCACGCCAAGGTTGTACTGCGCGGCTGCATTGCCTTGGTCTGCGGCCTTGCGGAACCACGCAGCGGCCTGCGTGTAACTTTGGTGCACACCGTTGCCTTGGCGGTACATCACGCCAAGGTTGTACTGCGCGGCTGCATTGCCTTGGTCTGCGGCCTTGCGGAACCACGCAGCGGCCTGCGTGTAGCTCTGCGGCACGCCCTGGCCTTGGGCGTACAACACACCCAGGTTGAATTGCGCGGCTGCATTGCCTTGATCTGCGGCCTTGCGATACCAAGCGGCGGCCTGTGTCTCATTCTGGGGCACACCGTGGCCGAAGTCGTACATCACGCCAAGGTTGGTTTGCGCGTCTGCAACGCCTTGATCTGCGGCCCTGCGATACCACGCAGCGGCCTGTGTCTCATCCTGGGGCACACCGTGGCCGAAGTCGTACATCACGCCAAGGTTGTACTGCGCGGCTGCATAGCCTTGGTCTGCGGCCTTGCGGTACCACGCAGCGGCCTGCGTGTAACTCTGCGGCACGCCCCGGCCCTGGGCGTACGACACACCCAGGTTGAATTGCGCGAGTGCATTGCCTTGATCTGCGGCCTTGCGATACCACGCAGCGGCCTGCGTCTCATCCTGCGGCACATTGATGCCTAGGACATACCAAAGGCCAAGGGTGAATTGCGCGACTGCATCGCCTTGGTTGGCCTTCTGGATCAGAGCTGCCAAGCTGTCGGCTGGCTTGGTTGCAGGGGCCTTGCTTTGCGTGCGGGTGCTTTGGGCGGGCAGTTGCCAGCCTGCCCAACATAAAACGATGGCAGTGAGCACCCTCCACTGGCCATACTTGGAAGTTGGCTTTTCCAGTTCTTTTTCGAGAAGCATGGAGATTTCCTTGTTTGGGAACGCCTCAAGGGTAGCACGGATTTCGCTTTATCTTCGTTTTATTTTTTTTCTTGCGCCGACAGGCTGAGGGATCAGCGGTTTGCGTCCCACTCAAGCCAAAATCGGCTTGAATGGGGCACCGGGCACGAATATCGCTCTGCGTGGAGTCCTTCCAAGGCGCAAGCATTACCGCGCGCGGGCGACGGGCTTCTTCTGCCGCGGGCGAACGCGGCTGGGCGCGGGCTTGGTGCCTGCGCCGCTTTGTTGCTCCATCCAATGCTCCACCAGCGAGCGCTTGAAGCGCCAGCGGTTGCCCAGCTTGAAGGCGGGGATGAATCCCTCCGATGCGTACTTGTAAAGCGTGTC
>JAJZMO010000269.1 GCA_021798235.1 Acidobacteriota bacterium
AGCAAATAATCATTGGGGCTGAGCTTGTGTACCAGTATGTCGTCGAGAAACGTGCCCCGCTCCGTCAACAGCGCCGAGTACTGCGCCTGGCCCTCGGCCAGCTTGGAGGCGTCATTCATCGAGACGTGCTGCACGGCGTCGAGCGCCTCTGGCCCGCGCAGTTGAATCTCGCCCATGTGGCTGACGTCAAACAATCCGGCGCGCGTGCGCACGGCCTTGTGCTCGGCGATCAGGCCGGAGTACTCCACCGGCATCTGCCAGCCGCCAAAGTCCACCATCTTGGCACCCAGCGCGCGATGCAGTGCGTAGAGCGGCGTTTTGCGAAGTGGGGCGGCAGGTGCAGGGGTGGACATGAAAGAAACCTCTCCAATGTAGAGTAAATTTTATTGCGTGGAAGTCGAAGACTATCGTGGCCTACGCGAGCGGACAAAGGCGCTGATGGCGAAGTAGGAAAAAAGTACGGTCATGGCCAGATAGAGCAGAAAATGCTGATGTTCCGCTCCATGCCTGTAGTCTGCGTGTACGCGCCAGGCTCCCTGGATAAAAAACAGGGCGAAGAGGGTAAAAAAGACTCCGGTAACCTCATGCCACAACATGCGCGCGGCATGTGCCAAGCTCTTCCAAAAGGATTGCCCGGCGCGTTTGCCATGGCGAACAACGGTGGCTGCAGTTGCAACGGATTCCTCCATGCGCGTTGGCTGGGCTGCGGTGCGCGTTGGTTGTTGTGTCTGCGTTGGTTCGCTGGTCGTATGAGGATGGGCGTGGGGCTGTTGCTGCAGCCGCTCGACCGCTGCCCGTGTTGCCCGGCCCAATTTTTGGCCCAAAGTGACATAGCCCATGACAGAAAAGTGTAGCAGCCGCACCGCAGGATTTGCCGTGGCCGAAAAACGGAAGTAAGGTAGGAGGAACGGAGCGCGAAGACGTAAGTTCCACTTCGCGGCGCAGGAGGCCAGCCTTGAATTCCAAAATGCGCAATTTGATCCAGCAACTGGGTGAGGCGATTCATGAAACGGTTTCCGATTCCGAACATATTGCCAGCGTGGTGCGCGACATTCGCGCCGAAGGCTTTGACGTGTTGCTGATGTTAGAGGCCACAATCGGTCTGAATGAAGTGACGGATGACCCTGCGGAACCTGTTGCCACGCAGGAGGCTGGGGAGAATGCGGCTGGAACCGGTCCCTTTACGGCGCAGGATGTGCATTTTTTGCAGGCCTTGCGCATTCGCATGGATCCCGACGCCAACGGCGAGGATGCCAGCGCCGAAGGCCCCATTCCTGGACCGCGGTAAGCGGCGTACCAGCCTGCTGCGTTGAGAAACGCCAGCACGGCCTAAGTTTTTTTGATTGCATTGCACGCAGTTTGAATCTTGCCATCGGGAGCGTTCTGCAAATTTATGCTGGAAATGAAGGACACTTTAGGAGTCTTGCTGGCCGGCGGTGCCGGTGAACGCCTGTTTCCCCTGACGCGCGATCGCGCCAAGCCCGCCGTGCCCTTCGGCGGGCAGTACCGCATCATCGACATCACGCTCTCCAACTGCATTAACTCCGGCCTGCGCCGCGTCTACATTTTGACGCAGTACAAAGCGCTCTCGCTGAACCGGCACATCCGCGAAGGCTGGGGATCCGCCGTGGCCACAGAGCTGGGCGAGTTCATCGAAATCCTTCCGCCCATGCAGCGCGTCAGCGCCAACTGGTACATGGGCACGGCAGATGCCGTGTACCAAAATATCTACTCCATCGGGGCGGAGCAGCCGCGCTACGTTTTGATTCTCTCTGGCGATCACATCTACAAGATGAATTACAGCCGCATGCTGCAGCAGCATGTGGACTCTGGTGCGGATGTAACCCTGGCCACGCTGGCCATTGATCCATCGGAGGTCTCGCGCTTCGGTGTGGTTGAGGTTGCGCGCAACGGCGAGGTCATCGGTTTCCAGGAGAAGCCGAAGGAGACGAAGGTGCGCTCGCCCTTCAATCCCGAGATGGTCGACGCATCCATGGGCATTTATATTTTCAACACAGACGTACTCCTGCCAGCGCTGATGCACGATGCGGAGGACCCTGCCTCCAAACACGACTTTGGCCATAACATTCTGCCAGCCTTGCTGGGCAACTACAAAATGTCGGCATTTAATTTTGTGGATGAGAACAAGCAGAAGGCGCTCTATTGGCGCGATGTGGGTACGCTGGACGCCTACTACGATGCCAACATGGATGTGGCCTCGGTCTCCCCGGTTTTCAATCTTTACGATAAAAGCTGGCCCATGCGCACGCGCGTGCGCCAATATCCACCGGCCAAATTTGTTTTTGGAGAACCGGGTCGCACCGGCATGGCCATCAACTCCGTCATCTCTGGCGGTTGTATCATCTCTGGCGCCACGGTGCGCAACAGCGTGCTTTCCCAGGATGTGCGCATCAATTCCTATGCGGAGGTTGACTCCAGCATTGTGTTCACCCACGTCAACATAGGACGCCATTGCCGCATCCGTCGCGCAATTATTGATCGCGATGTGCATATTCCCGAAGGCACGGTTATCGGTTACGATACCGACGAAGACCGCAAAAATTACTTCGTCACTCCGTCCGGAATCACGGTGGTTACACGGGATTATTCCTTGTATGAGAATCCTGTTTCTTCGGACTTTATGCAGCAGAGCGGCTAAGCGGCCAGGCACCGAGGGAGAGCTGCACAAAATTTGCAGTGCTAGCGGCAACGATCAGGGAATGTATGGGATCCCGGTGACTTTGCGCAAAATGCAGGCCCTGTTGCTGCAATTCCAGGCATTCCACAAGCGCACGATGTAGGCTAGACCCATGTTTCGTTGCACAGTGCTTGCGTCCGGCTCTAAAGGCAACTGTACGGTCATCCGCACGGAGCGAACCCGCTTGGTGGTGGACGCCGGACTCAGCTGCCGCGAGATCGTCAAACGCATGCGCTATGCCGGGGAAGACCCGGAAAAGGTCGATGGTCTGCTCATCACGCATGAGCATCAGGATCACATCCAGGGCGTCTCGGTTCTGGCGCGCCGCTTCCGCATCCCCACCTACTTTACCGGCGCAACGCACGCGGCTTGGAAGCGCATTTTGACCCCGCGCAAGACGATGGGCTACGCCGCATGGCTCGAAGAGCGCAAGCGGAGGGCCGCCATAGCCGACTCTACCTTCGAGAATGCTGCTGAGGATGCCGAAGAATTGAGCGCGGCTGGGGCTGTCAGTACGCTGGTGGCCAGCGCGGAACAGCCATCGTTGCTGGAAGAGGAATTTTCCACGGCTCTGCCTGCGCTGGAGTTTTTCTCCGCCGGCAAATCGTTCACCATCGGCGACATTGCCGTCACGCCATTCACCATTCCTCATGATGCGGCCGATCCTGTTGGTTTTGTCTTTGAGGCGGAAGGCATGCGCATCGCCGTGGCCACAGACCTGGGCTATATGCCGCCAAATGTGCAGGAGCGGTTGCAGCGGGCCGACCTGCTGATTCTCGAATCCAACCACGATGTGGAGATGCTGCGCGACGGGCCGTATCCCTGGTCGGTCAAGCAGCGCGTGCTTTCGCGCGTCGGGCATCTTTCCAACGATGCCGCCGCCGAATATCTCTCTGGAGTCTACGATGGCCACGCCCGCTGGGTGATTTTGGCGCACTTGTCGGAGAGCAACAATCTGCCAGAGCTGGCGCGATTGAGCGCCGAGCGTGCCTTGCAAAGCCGCGAACAGGGTGGAGGCAGCCAAGTGCTGCTGGCCAGCCAAACAACGCCATTAGAAGCGATTACCCTCTAGCCAGGCCGGGGTAAGCCCGTGGAAAATGAGCGGGAATTTTTCTCGCACGATGCCAACAACTGCGCTATAATCATAAGGATGGCTACATCGCAGAGCAATCCGGGTGTGCCGGGAAACCCCTGTATTGATCCAACCGTGGGAGACATCCTCTCTGGGTGGAGATACGACATCTCTGGCTTGCATGCAGATATGCGCAGGGACTATGAAGAGCACTTGCACCACTGCTCCCACTGCCAGTTCCGACAAAATCTGCACCGATCGATTGACGTGATCCTCATCGGAGTCACGACGCTTTCCACCACGGTTTTTCTGCTAGCGCTGGCCGTGTTGCATCGCTTTGAGCCGCTGCGCGGCTGGGTGCTGATGCACTTGCAGATGCGGCAGGTCTCTTTGGCCGTTACCGTGCAATTGTTTGCCGTGCTGGGCCTGCTGGCTTCCACGCTGGCGTGGATTTTGGTGGCTGTCGCAACGCCCGCTCCCAGCTATTTGACCGAGCAGGCCAAGGCCCTGCAACAGCGTTTGCCCGGCGAATTGCGCGAACGCTTTGCCAAACACTCCGCTTAAAATTT
>JAJZMO010000283.1 GCA_021798235.1 Acidobacteriota bacterium
TCCCCCTACGTGGGTGGAACTGGGAAGGGTGCGGGAACGGATCCGGTGGCCATGGCGCTGGACGCAACCAACACCTACTTGGTTGTTGCTGCGGCTCAAGACTATCCGGATCTGGCGATCTTCAGCTTTGACACAAGCACAGCGGGCAAGCTGGACTACGTGGTGGATGCTGCAACCGGCACCGATCCCACAGCACCGGTAGCCATGTCGATTACGCAATAGCCATCACGCAATTGGAGAACAACCGTGCAGTCTTTGCGCAGAATCAGAGCCGACAAAATGGTGCGAAAGATGGCATCTGTCGTGCTGCTGGCCTGCGCGCTCGGCACGCTTTGGGGTTGCAAGTGGCTGCGTCCACAGGCAAGCGTGGAGTATGTCTATGTGGCCACGCGGCATCCCATTTATCTGCGTGACCGGGTTGCCCCTGTCTCCAACCACACTGCGCAAGTGTCCAACGGAGAGCGTCTGCAGGTGCTGGAGCGCATTCATCGCTTTGTGAAGGTGCAGACGGAGCAGGGTGCCATAGGCTGGATTGAAGAGGCTGCGGTGCTGAATCCATCGGGCTACCAGCAGTTTCAAGCACTAGCCCAGCAGCACGCGCACGATCCCGTGCTGAGCCAAGCCATTGCCCGCGACGATGTTTACATGCACATCGCTCCCGGCACGCATGCCGAGCACTTCTATCTGATTCCGGCCAATGCCAAGGTGGAGGTTTTAGCGCGCACCTCCATTAGCAAACCCGGCGCACCTGCACAGGATGTGCAGGCTGCCGCACCCGCGCATCCTGTGTATGGGCATAAAAAGTCCAGTGCCACGGCACCGCCTGCCCCACCGATGGAAGACTGGTGGCTGGCACGGACCGCATCCGGGCACACGGGTTGGATGCTGGCGCGACGCTTGGACGTGGATGTTCCTGACGACATTGCGCAGTATGCCGAGGGCAAGCGCATGATGGGGGCTTACGTGCTGCGCAGGGTCAGTGATCCAGCCGCTGGCACCCCGGATGGTCTGGTTCCAGACTATGTAACCGTACTCACCGAGTACAAAGACGGCCTGCCTTACGACTTTGATGAGGTGCGTGTTTTTACCTGGGACGTGCGGCACCATCGGTATGGAACCGCATATGTGGAACGCAATCTGGCGGGATTTTTTCCGGTTACGGTGAGTCAGCAGGATTTTCCTGATGGTCCGGAGCCGGTCTTTACGATTCGCGTTGCGTCCAGCTCCAAGACGGGCAACGCTAGCAAGGATGCAGCGGCTGCTTCGTCTGCTGCGTCAGCAACGCCAGCGCCCACACTCGTGACGCGAACCTATCGCTTGCAAGGGGAGAGCGTGCATCGAGAGCTGCCGCAGGGAGTTGCGCAACCGGGGAAAGCCAAGCATGCCCAAATGCGGTCTGCGGCTGCAAAGGCAGCGGCTCCGAAGAAGTAGGAACCGCTGCCGGTGTCATCGGGCAGTGGTGGCAACGCGCAGTACCGATCAATTGAAAAACTTGGCAATCGCTTCGACGACGCGCGTCTGCTCTTCTTCGTGCAGCTCCGGGAAGATGGGCAGCGCGAGCACTTCGCGTGCGGCGCGTTCACTCTCTGGCAGGGAACCGGCGACGTAGCCCAGACTGCGCAGCGCGGGCTGCATGTGCAGTGGCGCGGGATAATAAATCTCAGAGCCAATGCCGCACTGGTTGAGAAAATTGCGCAGCTCGTCGCGGCGGTTGACGCGAATCACGTATTGATGAAAGACATGCGTGCCGCGCGGATCGACGCTGGGCGTGACCACGCCCTGTTGTGGATACGGGCCTGGCTCCGCCAGAATGTATTTGCGGAAGAGCGCATCGTAGCGCGCGGCGCATTGCTGGCGCTGACGGTTCCATTCGTCGATATAGCGCAGCTTCACCAGCAAAATTGCGGCTTGCAGCGTGTCCAGGCGGCTATTCCATCCCAACTCCTCATGCACATAGCGCTGGCGCATTCCATGGGAGCGCAACATGCGCATCCGCTCGGCCATGTCGCGGTGCAGCGTGGTGACCATGCCGGCATCGCCAAAGGCGCTGAGGTTTTTGGTGGGATAAAAGCTGAACGCTGCAGAATCTCCCAAGCTGCCCGCAGGCGCGCCGCGCCACGCTGCGCCAAAGGCCTGGGCCGCGTCTTCAATCAAGATGCAGCCGTGTTCTTGTTGCAGCGAACGCAACGCATCCCAGTCTGCGCACTGGCCAAAGAGATGCACGGCGAGAATGGCGCGCACGGATTGCTGGGCGAGGGCTGCGCGGCAGGCATAGGGAGACAGGTTGAATGTGCGTGGATCAATGTCGGCCAAAACCGGCTGCGCTCCGGAGCGCAGGATCGAGCTGACGGTGGCAAAAAAGCTGAAGGGCGTCGTCAACACGCGATCGCCAGAGCCGATGCCAGCCGCTTGCAGGGCCAGCCACAGCGCATCGGTTCCCGAGGCACAGCCCACGGCATATGCCGCTCGGCAATGCGCCGCAATTTGCTCCTCCAACCGCGCAACTTCTTCGCCCAAGATGAAGTGTTGGCGGGCGCATGCTGCTTCCAGTGCTGATTGAACTTCATCGCGTATCTTGTTGTATTGGCGGGAGAAGTCTGCCATGGGTACCGGCGCGGCACTGCGATTGTCGCTGGGAGAGGAAACTACCGGGGGCTTCTGTGCATCTACATCAGACATATCAGCAACGATGCTAGCATCTTCTGCTGGTGGAAGCAGTGAGTTGCGGCAGCAGCAAAAGGGAATTTTTGCCGCAAACGGCAATGGCAGTTTGCAAAGGGTTTCCTTCGGAAGTAAGGTATCCATATCCGGCGGCGGATGAGAATTTATTTTTTGTAGTTGGTACGGCTTACATCCGGGGAGTGTCGCCAATCCCCGGTGCAACAGAACTCGCTCAAGAAGAAAAAGAAAAATAGGGAGGCGAAGATGGAAGCGAAAACTGCACAAAATATTCAAGACACTTTTTTGAACACCGTGCGCAAGGACAAATCGCAGATCACGGTGTATTTGGTGAGCGGCGTCAAGCTGACGGGACGCATTCGCTCCTTTGACAAGTATTCGGTGCTGCTGGAGAACAACAACCAGGAGCAATTGATTTTCAAGCATGCCATCTCCACCGTGGTGAGCGGACGTCCTGTGATGGGCAACGAATTCCGCCACAGCAGTGTGCATACGCCCCTGCATGCGCCGGTGGCAGCGCCGGGGCAGGCCGCCCTGACGTCGAAAGACATCCCCCCGGCCTCCAACTCCTGAGTTCGGGGCGCACTGCCAATGGGGCCACAGGCGGGATCCCGCCGCAGCGAGCAACGCATACCGCAGGCAGGGGGGAAGCCAGAGCGGGCCATTTTGGTCTGCTGCGAACTGGCTCCCCTGCCGCGCACAAAAGCTGCATTTTCCGCAGCACGGCAGGCCCGTGCCGCCGCGCAGGCAGCCAGCACGCCTGCCCCGGAACCAGAGCAGGCAGTCCGTGGCGCAGGAGAGCAGCTTCCCGGCGATGACTGGGATGCGCAGGTGGATGAGTTCCGCGAACTGGCCATCAGCGCGGGCGCCGAGATCGTCGATGTGTTGGTGCAGCGTCGGGAGCGTCCGGATCCTGCCACCATGATCGGCAAAGGCAAGCTGGCGGAGGTGGCGGCTTTGGCCGCATCCAGCCAGGCGGATTTGGTGTTGGTCCAGCCCGATCTTTCCCCCTCGCAACTGCGTGAATTGGAGCGAGTGTTGCCGTGCCGCGTTTTGGATCGCACGCAGTTAATTCTGGACATCTTTGCCAGCCACGCCCGCACGCGCGAAGGCCAATTGCAGGTGGAGCTGGCGCAATTGGAGTACATGTTGCCGCGCTTGACCGGACGCGGACGTGCCATGTCGCAGTTGGGCGGTGGCATTGGCACGCGCGGACCGGGCGAAACGCAACTGGAAACCGATCGTCGCAAGATCAACCGCAGCATTGTGCAGATCCAAAAGCGGCTGGAGGCTGTGCGCCGCACGCGCCGCCAACAGCGGCAGCATCGCACGGCGGTTCCGCTGCCGACGGTGGCGCTGGTGGGCTACACCAACGCGGGCAAGAGCACACTCTTCAATGCGCTCACGCAGGCTGGCGTCTTGTCCTCCTCGCGCATGTTTGCCACGCTGGACCCGACATTGCGCCTGCTCAAATTGCCCTCGCGCCGTAGCGTGCTGCTTTCTGACACTGTGGGATTCATCCGCGCACTGCCGCCTGCGCTGGTCAAGGCCTTTCGCGCCACGCTGGAAGAGGTGCAGGAGGCCGAGCTATTGCTGCACGTGATGGACGCAACCAGTCCCACGCTGCGAATACACCGCGAAGAGGTGGA
>JAJZMO010000035.1 GCA_021798235.1 Acidobacteriota bacterium
CATCGTGTTTCGAGTACGCAGGCTGCCCAGCCGCACTGGGTCACGCCCATTGTGCTGGTCACGCCACGATTGGAGCAGGAGTTTCGCGCAGACTTTGTTCGACAACTGGTTCCGGGCGGCCAACAGGTCTGGGTCTACGACAATGGCAAAGGGCTGGAGTTGATCCCCGCGCGACACATCGAGTTGCTTGTGAATCTACCGCCATATCAAACACACAGTGCGCCTGATGCAGAGGATGGATTGGGGGATGTGAGTTTTCTGATGAAGTATCGGGTGCTATCGGCGAATGAGCAGCACGGGAACTACATATTCACCGCATATTTTGGGGGCAGTATTCCGACGGGGACCTACAAGAACGGAGCAGCGAGCGCGCAGGTGCTTCCCAGTATTGGCGGCGGCAAAGGCTGGGGCGGGTTTGACTTGGAGTCAACGTTGGGAGGAACGCTCCCCGTCGACAGCGTGCAGGTGGTGGGCCGCACGATCGTTTGGAACACGGTTGCGCAATATCACACGCACAAGTTTTTCTGGCCAGAGGTTGAGTCGAATGCCACGTATTTTTATGGCGGCCCCAACGATGGCAAGCGGCAGAACTTTGTGTTGCCGGGCCTTATGTTTGGGCGTTTCCCATTGCATAACCGCATTGGAGCCACCTTCGGCTTGGGCATGCAAATTGCGACGTCACGACAGCACGTATACAACCACGCGCTGATACTTACAGGGAGGATTCCATTCTAGGAAACACCGCAGACTGCAGCCAAGAGCGCGAAGCTCCGGATGCCTTCAGTGGAAATTCTTTCGATGGATCGTTGCTAAAAGTGGTATGCGAAACCAATGTTGGGCTGGGAGATGATTTCGACCCTGCCTGTATTAAATTGCTTCAGGCCAAAGGTCTGCGGGTGCGAAAGGTAGCCTCGATAGGCCGCGCGCAGATCCCAGCGCTCGCTGAGCTGATAGGCAATGCCTCCACCCAAAATGCCTATGAGGCTGTTGGTCATTTCCGTGTCATAGCTGGTGGTCTTGATGCCGCCGAGCGGGGAAAAGAACAAAATGCCGCCACCAGCTTCCAGGAAAGGATTGAATTTTTTGAAGGGGATGGTGCGCACATAGGCAAAGGTAGCCTCTTGCACTGAGGTCAACACGCGCACGTACTGAATCGTGGGATATTCATACTGGCTGTCGGTAAATTTTTCCGTGTAGCGCGTATAGGAATAGTTGGCCTCAACCGCGCCATTGGGCGTGATCTGAAAGCGATAGCTGAGCAGCATGCCGGGGCCGAGTGTAGCCTTAGCCCGCACATTGTTGGGTGCGCCGCCTTCCACGTATTGTTGAATCGTCAGCATGGAGCTGAGGCTGACATCCTGACGCATCTCTTGCGCCCGTCCCAGGAGGGACAATGCAGGCAACAAGCAAAAAAATAATGCCAACTTCTTCATTCCGTGGTGAACCCCTGCTCCTGATTCATTCTTCGTGCGGCACATGCAGTTGCTAGAAGTGATAGGCAAAACCAATTGCCGGCTGATTGATCACGTAATATCTGTCGGTGTTGTAGATTTTCATTCCGTAGTAGTAGTCCTTGACGATGGTGCCGCGATACTCCACGCGCAGATCCCAACTGGGGCTTAATTCGTAAGCGATGCCGCCACCGAAAGGCTCATTGATGGTGATGCCTTTTTTGGCCGCGTCGGTGGTTGTATGGGTGTCATCAATCACGTTATGGAAGTACATGCCTATGCCGCCGGCGATGAAGGGATTGAACTTTTTAAAAGTGAAATAGCGCACGTATTCAAACGATGCTTCCTGGTACCGGCTGTGAATGCGCGCGTTGGCGAAGCTGGTCGTGTACTTTTGCGTGAACTGGCTGTACTCGTAGTTGGCCTCCAGCCCATTATTCGGGTTCAGCATGAACCGGTACTCGATCAAGTCGCCGATGCCGATGGTGGACGATTGCGTCACGTCATTGCCGGTGACGATCGGCTGAAACGTGCCAATAAAGCTCATGCTGACATCTTGTCTGCTCACCTGGGCAAAACCGCTCACAGCCATTAGCGGCAACACGCCCAGCAACAACAACCACTTCTTCATTCGCAAATGAACCCCTCATCCGGCCAGCCTGCCGCGCTACGAAACGCGCGCAGACCGGACGCAAAGATACTCGCCTGGCTCTGAGTCCTTAACTTTTCCAATTGTACCTGTCAGGGCGTCTGGGCGGAAATTCTGGCTGGGAAATCATGCACCCCGCTCCGGCTGGAAGTAATACGGATCGCCGTGTTGCGAGGCCATGGACTCGACCACCTTCAAAAACGCCAATGCGGCGTGCGAAAGATTCGCATGTTTGCGATGGACCAGACGCAGCTTGCGCTCAAACTGCAACTCCGGCACACGTACTTGCACCAACTCGCCGCTTTGCAGCTCGCGTTCCACGGTCAGGCCGGGCAGCAGGGCCACGCCGTTGCCCATGCCCACAAAGCGCTTGATGGCCTCCATGCTGGGCAACTCCACGCCCATGTTCAGCGGCGTGCGATGCCGCCGAAAGGCCTGCACCACGCGTTGGCGCAGCGGCGAAGGAATGTTGTGGGCCACAAAATTTTCCGCGCCCAGCCGGTGGATGGGCACCTCGCCCATGCCCGCCAGCGGATGGCGCGGGTGCATGGTGAAGACCAGCTCATCGCGGTAGACCACGATCGAGCGCACCTGCGGATCCTCAGGCCGGTAGGAGATGACGCCGCACTCGACCGCGTGCGAAAGAATCTCGTCGGCCATGCGGCTGGCCAGCGAACGCTGCACCGTCACCTTAATCTGCGGCGAGAGCCTGCGGAAGGCATCGACCACCGGCAGCAGATACATGCAGGTGTATTCGTTGGCGGCCAAAAGCAATTGCCCGCGTTGTAGGGAGCGCAACTCGGCCAGCGCGCCGGTGGCTTCATTGCGCAAGTTCAGCATTTTTTGCGCGTAGTCGCGCAACACTTCTCCAGCAGCCGTCAGCGTGGCGTCGCGCGAAGTGCGGTCAAAGACCGCCTCGCCCACCTCTTCCTCCAGTTTGCGAATGGCCTGGCTAATGGCTGGCTGCGTTCGCCGCAGACGCACCGCCGCCCGCGAAAAACTGCGCTCCTCTACCACGGCCAGAAAGGTCTCGAGTTGAAATAAAACCATGGCGTACCCCCGTAGATTTCCCCACCTCTATTTTTGCTTATCGAATAAAATAATTTAATGATTCAATGTAACTCCATAAAACAATCTTATGATACTCTGGAAAGGCAGTCGTGGAAATATCCCGCGCAGAGTTCATGGAATCTGGACATTGGCCGGGATTCTAACGGACAGGAAAAATCGCATGGGACAGGAACGCGTCCAATTCTTTGACACCACCTTGCGCGACGGCGAGCAGTCGCCGGGCTGCAGCATGCACACCACAGAAAAGCTGCGCATGGCGCGCCAGTTGGAAACGCTGGGCGTGGACATTCTGGAAGCAGGCTTTGCTATCGCCAGCGAGGGCGACGCTGCCGCCATTCACACCATCGCCAGTGAAGTGCGCGGCCCGCAGATCGCCAGCCTTTCCCGCGCACGCAAGGAAGACATTGAGGCCGCAGCCCGCGCGCTGGAACCGGCACGCAGCTCGCGCATCCACATCTTTCTGGCCAGTTCCGACATACATCTGGAATACAAATTGAAGATCACGCGCGAGCAGGCATTGGAGCAGGCTGACGCCGCCGTCCGCCTGGCCGCGCAGCTTGTCGATACGGTGGAGTTTTCGCCCGAAGACGCAACGCGCACGGATTTGGATTTTCTTTGCAAGATCGTCGGTGTTGCCGTCAACGCGGGCGCAACCGTCATCAATCTGCCCGACACGGTGGGCTACACCGTTCCGCAGGAGTACGCGGCGCTCTTCCGCCTGTTGCGCCAGCGTGTGCCTGGCATGGAAAAGGTGACGCTCTCCTGCCACTGCCACGATGACCTGGGCATGGCCGTGGCCAACAGTCTGGCAGCGATCGAGGCGGGCGCGCGTCAAGTGGAGTGCACCATCAACGGCATTGGCGAGCGCGCAGGCAATGGCGCGTTGGAAGAGATTGCGGCGGCCATGCACGTGCGCGCCGACAAATTTCCCTTCACGCACGGCTTGCATTTGGAGCAGCTCTACCCCACCAGCCAGTTGCTGAGCCGCACCATCAGCTATGGCCCTTCGCCGAACAAGGCGATCGTGGGCAGCAACGCCTTTGCGCATGAGGCCGGCATTCACCAGCACGGGGTGCTGTCGAATCCGCTCTGCTATGAAATCATCACGCCGGCTGCGGTCGGCG
>JAJZMO010000034.1 GCA_021798235.1 Acidobacteriota bacterium
ACAATTTTGGCAAAGTGATCTTCGATGTGCCCTCTGGGCAAATCATTTTCGAGGTGAAAGATCAAGATTCGGCAATGGCGACCCAGTCGGAGCCAAAGCGGCAAAGTATGTTGTTGCGATAAAGCGCACAAAAAAGAGCGCCTCGTTGGGATGTAGGCGCGGATGCAAGACGTTCGCGTTGGCATAGGACCAGGCAGGCTTTCGTTGCACGGGCAGAGTGTCGAGGCGACTCCCACGTCTCAAAAAAAACGAGACGTGGGGCACCCGGCGCGATCCTCGCGCGGGCCGAAAATGCGGGAACCAGAAGCGCTGAGTCATTCTGAACGACCAACGGGAGTGAAGAATCCAGAGAATCGCGGCTGCACCGGCACTGCATGCACTCTCTGGATTCTTCGCTGCGCTCAGAATGACTTTTTCTTCTTTTTCAATTGCCCCACGACTATTTTTGCAGCACAACCTTCTTCATCCGTTTCCCAACACGAATCAACAAATGAATCTCTTTGTTTCCATTTCCATCCATTGTGAATTCGCTGGGGATAACTGGATATTTTGATGTTGGCCGTACAATTTCTCGCCCGACGACTACTGTATCCTCGTTCACATGTACGCCGTTCTCCGCTAGTTTCCGTTCAGCCTCACTTGTCGAACTCACTAACCCTGCCGCAGACAGAATTTTATTCAACTTAAGAAGTTGAACGTCTGCCGCTTCTTCGGCAGATACAGAACTGAGTATGCGACTCCCAATCTCGGAGGTTCGGTATCGTTCAATTTCTTCCGGGGTAGATTGAAAATCTTGGAACTTCAAGTAGACAGTTTCCAGACTCTCCGTTCTTTCTTTCTTCTGGAACTGCCGCGCCCAGTCGGTGTCGGCCTGTTGCGCTGCGGCTTCGGAATGGAAGCCCGCTGTAATCGTTCGCGCCAGATTCTTTTTGGCTTCCATCGGATGCAGCGCGCCAGTGGAAACCTGTTGCCGCATTTGCTCAATCTCCTGCGGGCGCAGGTCGGTCAGCAGTGTCCAGTAGCGCCACATCAGCTCATCGGAAATGGACATTAGCTTGCCGTACATCTCCAGCGGTGCTTCTTGAATTCCAATCGCATTGCCGAGCGACTTCGACATCTTCTGCACGCCATCCAAGCCTTCGAGAATCGGCATGGTCAGCACGATCTGCGAGGGCTGGCCATAGTGGCGCTGCAACTCACGGCCCACCAGCAGATTGAATTTCTGATCGGTTCCGCCCATCTCCACATCGGCTTCGAGCGCGACCGAATCATAGCCCTGCGCCAGAGGATAGAGCAGTTCATGCAGGCTGATCGGTTGCTCGGCGTTAAAGCGCTGGTGGAAGTCTTCGCGCTCCAGCATCTGCGAGACGGTGTACTTGGCAGCCAAGCGGATGATGCCCTCAAAGCCCAGCTTGTCCAGCCATTCGGAGTTGTAGCGCACCTCGGTCTTTTCCGCATCGAGAATTTTAAAGACCTGCGCCTTGTAGGTGGCTGCGTTTTTGTCCAGCTCCTCGCGCGAGAGCGGCTTGCGCGTTACCGAGCGGCCCGTGGGGTCGCCGATCAGGCCGGTAAAGTCGCCAATCAAAAAGACGACGGTGTGGCCCATGTCCTGAAAATGTTTCAGCTTGCGGATGAGCACAGTGTGGCCCAAGTGCAGGTCGGGCGCAGTGGGATCAAAGCCGGCCTTGATGCGCAGCGGCTTGCCGGTTTTGTGGGATTGCTCCAGCCGCTCGCGCAGCGCGGGCTGGGGAATGATCTCCGCCGCACCTTTTTGCAGGTAGGCGAGTTGTTCGTCGACAGGTGGGAAGGCTGGCATGGCGTCTCTTTCGCAGTATAAAGAGTCTGCACGCTGGGCGGATACTGCGGTGCTGGTCGTATAATCCAGCTAGTTCGCCATGGAAACCTTGGAAACCACTTCGCAGAACGCAGCCGTAGAGGCCACGGGCGGCATCACCGCACCGCTGGACATTGTGGCCATCATGGACATTCTTCCCCATCGCTACCCGTTTCTGCTGATCGACCGGGTGGTGGAGGTGGTACGCAAACAGCGCATCGTTGCCATCAAGAATGTCACCGTCAACGAGCCGTTTTTTCAGGGGCATTTTCCCGGCTATCCGATCATGCCCGGCGTGTTGCTGGTCGAGGCTGTGGCGCAGACCGGCGGCGCATTGCTGCTGACGGAGATCCCCGACCGCCACAACAAGCTGATGGTTTTTACCGGCATTGAGAAGGCGCGTTTTCGCCGCCCTGTGGTTCCCGGAGATCAGGCGCGGATTGAAGTGGAAGTCTTGCAGTGGCGCTCGCGCGCGGTGCGTATGCAGGGCAATGTTTTTGTGGAGGGCAAGCTGGCCTGTGAGTGCACGGTGATGTGTCAGCTTGTGCCACGCACTCCACAAAAGAGCGGCGCAGAGTCCGCAACCGAGGCCTGAGCCAGAGCGTGAAGATTCACCCCACAGCCATCGTGCATGCGGGCGCGCGCATCGACGCGACTGCCGAGGTCGGGCCTTATTGCATCGTGGGCGCAGCGGTGGAACTGTCCGCCGGATGCCGTCTGGTATCGCATGTGGTGCTCGATGGCTGCACGCGACTGGGTGAGGGCGTACAGGTCTACTCCTTTGCCGCCGTGGGCATCGCACCGCAGGATCTGAAATATAACAACGAGCCAACCGCAGTTGAAGTGGGCGCGCACACGGTGATCCGCGAGTCGGTGACCATCTCGCGCGGCACAGCCGGGGGCGGCGGCACCACGCGCGTGGGCAGCCATTGCCTCATCATGGCCTATACGCACATCGGCCACGATAGCCAGATCGGCGACCACTGCATCTTGGCCAACGCAGCCACGCTGGCCGGCCATGTGATCGTGGAAGACTACGCAACCGTGGGCGCGCTCTGCCCGGTGCATCAGTTTTGCAGAATCGGACGCCACGCCTACATCGGCGGCGGCACGACTATTACGCAGGATGTACTGCCGTACTCGTTGACCAGTGCCAAGCGCGAGACGCATGCCTACAGCCTGAACAAAGTTGGCTTGGAGCGGCGCGGCTTTACGCCAGAACAGATGAAAGAATTGCGCGCGGCCTATCGCGTGCTGCTGGCCTCCAAAAAGAATACGGCGCAGGCGTTGGAAGCGCTGCGCGCGCAGTGCGGCTCCGGCGCAGCCGATGAGCATGTCGCCTATCTGATCCGGTTCATCGAAGCCGCCGAGCGCGGCGTGATTAAATAAGCACCGCAGCGCGTGAAGGCATGCAGCGATGCAGGAGTGATTCTGCACCTTCGATTACACTCAGGGCAGGCTCGGCGCAATGCAGTGAAGAGTCCAGAGAATTCTTTATCGTGAATGACACTGCACCCACACACGCAAAACTGGGCTTGATCGCGGGCAATGGCCGCTTTCCCTTTCTGCTGCTGGATGCGGCGCGCGCCGCGGGCACAGCGGTCGTCGTGGCCGCCATCCGCGAGGAGACGGACCCGGAGATGGATCAGCGCGCCGCCGCCGACCCGGGCGTGCAGGTACACTGGCTCTCGCTGGGGGAGTTGTCCCGGCTGATTGAAACCTTCCAAGCCGCGGGCGTCACGCAGGCCGTGATGGCCGGGCAGGTGAAGCACAAACAAATCTTCTCCAGCATTCGGCCCGATTGGCGCCTGGCCAAGCTGCTGCTCTCTCTGCGCACGCGCAACACAGACATGCTGCTGGGCGCGGTGGCCAAGGTGCTCGGCGATGAAGGCATTGAGCTGATTGCTTCGACAACATTTTTGGAGCCGCTGCTGGCCCGGCCCGGCGTACTGACGGCGCGCGCGCCCGATGAGCGCGAGCGGGCAGACATTGCCACCGGCCGCCGCATCGCCCGCGCCGTGGCTGCGCTGGACATTGGCCAGACGGTGGTGCTGGCCAGTCAGGCCTGCGTGGCTGTGGAGGCGATGGAGGGCACCGACGCGGCCATTCGCCGCGCGGGAGAGCTGATGCGCACGAGTGAAGGCGCGGAGCCATCGACGCTGGCGCGCAGTTTGACCGTGGTCAAGGTCGCCAAACCAAAACAGGATTTGCGCTTTGATGTGCCAGTGATCGGCGTGCAGACGATCCTGACCATGCAGCAGGCTGGAGCCACCTGCCTGGCGCTCGACGCGGGCCAGACGCTGCTCTTCGATCCAGCGGGCGTGGTGGCCGCGGCCAACGCTGCGGGCATCGCCATTGTCGCCGACGACGCTGCGGAGTAGCATGAGGGCGCAGCCTGTCTGCGTACACACATCCGCCCGATTGGGAGCATCGCACCATGCACATTGCCCGCATCACCGT
>JAJZMO010000273.1 GCA_021798235.1 Acidobacteriota bacterium
TGCTGGGTTGCCTGATTCTGCTGGGAGCTTTGTTCTTGTTTCCCAAGCAGCCACGTTCCGGAATTTTCTTTGGCGTCAGCGTTCCCGTTGGCTTTTCCCACACAGCCGAAGGACGCAGCATTCGGCGTAGGTATCAGATGCGTAGCGCCCCTATCCAGATGCTGGCGCTGCTCGCAGGAGTCCTTCTAGTTTTTTACACGGATGGTGCATGGTTTCCCCTCACCATCCTCGGAATCATTTTGGGGCAGCTGGCCTGTAGTGTAATCCTCTGGACATTCACAACCCGCAAAGTGCGTGCCTACGCAATTCACCCTCCGTTGGTGCGCACGGCCTCGCTGGCAAGGCAGCCGCACATGAATGTGACCTGGATCGGCTATGCGGCGGCGGCTTTGCCCCTATTGCTGGCCACGCTCTATATCCACGCGCACTGGGCACAGATTCCCGATGTTTTCCCCATTCATTGGGACATTCAAGGTCAGCCCAATCGCTGGACATATAAAAGCACTTTGAGCGTCTATGGCATGGTCGGCTTGGGAAGTGTTCTGCTTCTTTTTATCTTGCTAATCGACAAACTTCTGCCGTGCACTTCGGGCAAGGATCGCAAACTCAGCTCAATTGCGCTGTCAGGATGTGCTGGTTTTATTACTTTGATACTGACGTTTTCCGCTCTCATGCCCTTTCGGAATACTACGGCTGGATGGAAGATTCTTAGCAGCAGTGCTGTGGTTATGGTGCTGGTACTGGCGTTGGAGATTACTTCCATCTGGGCAGGACCCAAAACAGTCCGAGAGCCATACGATGGCACCCTCGATGCTTGCTGGTATGGCAGCCTGTTCTATTACAACCGCAAAGATCCGGCTCTTATGGTGCCTAAACGCTTTGGAAGTGGATACACCTTGAACTTTGGTCGGCCCACAGCCTGGTGGATGATGGCGATAGTCATTCTTCTTCCCATACTTTTTTCAGTGGTCATAGCATCCCATAAATAACATCGTCGAATGGTTCAGAATATAGCTCAGAGCAAGAACAAAGCGCCCGCACGTGCGGGCGCTTTGTTCTTGCTGCTTGGGCTTGTATGCGTGGCCTAGCTTGCTGCCTCTTCTGTGGCCTTCACCTGCGCGACGGTCCAGTTGGCGTCGCCGACCTTGAAGCGGGCGAAGCGGCGCACCTGGATGTTCTCCCCCAGCTTGCCGATCTTTTGCGCCACCAGTTGACCGATGGTCACCGTCTGCTCCTTGATGAAGGGCTGCTCCAACAGGCAGACCTCCTCATAGAACTTGGACATTTTTCCTTCGACGATCTTCTCGACCACAGGCGCGGGCTTGCCGGTCTGCGCGGCCTGGGCGCGATAGATTTCCTTTTCGCGTTCCATGTCGGCTGCCGTCACATCCTCTTTGCGGATGTAGCGCGGATCCGTCGCCGCGATGTGCATGGCGATGTCCTTGAGCAGGTCTTGGAAGTCCTCGGTGCGGGCGACAAAGTCGCTCTCGCAGTTGATCTCAATCAGCACGCCGATCTTGCCGCCGGCGTGGATGTAGGTGCCCACGGCACCTTCGCTGGCCGTGCGGCTGGCCTTTTTGGCCGCCGAGGCCATACCCTTCTTGCGCAGCACGACGATGGCCTCTTCCAGGTTGCCCTTGGCCTCGGCCAGGGCCGAGCGGCAGTCCATCATGGGCGCGCCGGTCTTGTCGCGCAGTTCTTTTACCATTGCAGCGGAGATTGTTTCGGTCACGGTCGACATCCTTTTTCTTTCAACCTCATTTTGCATTCCCGGGGAATGCGAATCTGTGCATCGTGTGAAAACAAAAGCGGCGCGGCCGTCTTGCACCGCACCGCCTGAGAAATTCGCTCTGGATGGAGCGCCGCGAGCGGGGCCGCTTGGCCCAACCTGCGCCGCAACAGCGGAGGTGCTTACAGGCTGTTGCCAGCCAGCTCCGCAGGTTCGTCCTCTGCAGTGGTCACGGCAGCCGGGGCTTTGCGAATGCCGCCGCCCAGGGCCTGTTCCAAGTCCACGTCATCGGCCAGTTCTGGATCATAGGCATTGGCGCTGAGCAGGCTGGCCACTTCCGGCGGCAGCGCAGACTCGTCTGCTGCGCCGGTGGCGATGCTGGCCACGTCCGCCAACTGCTTGTCTCCGGCCACCTGCACGCCCTCGACGATGGAATCGGCGATCTTGGAGGTAAACAGGCGAATGGCGCGCAGTGCGTCGTCATTGCCGGGGATCACGTAATCGACCAGCGTCGGATCGCAGTTGGTGTCCACCACGGCCACAACGGGAATGCCCAGCTTGCGGGCTTCCTTGACGGCAATCTGCTCGTTGTTGGAGTCGACGACAAAGATCGCATCCGGCAGGCGGCGCATGTTTTTGATGCCAGCCAAGTTGGCCTGCAAGTGCTTGCGCTCGCGCTCGAGGCGAATGATTTCCTTCTTCGTCAACAGATCATAGCGGCCGTCGGTGGCCATCTCATCGAGTTCCTGAAGGCGCTTGACAGACTTCTGCACGGTGGTCCAGTTGGTGAGCAGCCCACCCAGCCAGCGCTGATTGATGTAGAACATGCCGCAACGTGTGGCCTCTTCGGCAATGGCGTCCTGTGCCTGCCGCTTGGTGCCCACAAACAAAATCACCCGCCCCTCGGCTGCAATGTCCGTAGTGAACTTTGCCGCCTCTTTGAACATCTTGAGGGTCTTTTGCAGGTCAATGATGTAAATGCCGTTGCGTTCGCCAAAGATATATTCCTTCATCCTTGGGTTCCAGCGCTTTGTCTGATGCCCGAAGTGGACTCCCGCTTCGAGCAGTTCCTTCATGGTGATGGTAGCCAAACAGCCTCCTTATGAATTGCATTCCAGCAATGCTGCGTACAGCCGGGCCGGAATTGATCCCGTCGGGGACGGGAGATTGAACAACACACCTGAGTGGCCTGCGCGCAACGCCTCGTACAGCAGCGCGCCACAGGCCGAAACACGGAACCACCGGCCACAACCACCGGCCAGCAGCGCGATTCCACGCTGGGATCGCGCTGCTGGCCGCGTACTGGTTTGCCGCTCCAGCGCCTAGCGCTTGGAGAACTGGAAGCGCTTGCGTGCGCCCTTCTGGCCGTACTTCTTGCGTTCCTTCATGCGAGAGTCGCGGGTCAACAATCCCGCAGCCTTGATGGTGGGACGCAGCTCGGCGTTAAACTCCACCAGAGCGCGGGCCGTACCCATCTTGACGGCATCGGCCTGAGCCGAAACGCCGCCGCCCTTGACCGTGGCCAGCACGTCAAAGGTTGCCGTGGTCTCCGTCATAGCCAACACGCGGCGCGCACTGGCGCGCTGCTGCTCGGTGACGAAGTACTCTTCAAAGGCCCGTCCGTTGACGGTGAACTTGCCGCTGCCCGGACGCAGAAACACGCGAGCCACGCTCGCCTTGCGCCGTCCGGTTCCGTAGTATTGCACGATCTCTGCCATGGGGTTTTCCGCTGTCTCTCTTCAAAAAATCTTCGAACTGTAACTGTTTCGCGCCGCGCCTGTTTCTGCGCGGCACCGTTCCCATCCCAATTACTGCGCCAGCGCCATCACTTCCGGCTTTTGCGCTTCGTGGGGATGCTGGTCACCGCGATAGACCTTCAGCTTGGTCGCCATCTGGCGGCCCAGCTTGCTCTTCGGCAGCATGCCTTTCACGGCCTGCTCAACGATCTGCTCCGGGCGACGGCTCAAAAGACGCACAAAGGACTCTTCGCGCAGGCCGCCGGGAAAGCCCGTGTAGCGGCGATAGAGCTTTTGCTGGCTCTTCAAGCCGGTCAGGCGAATCTTTTCGGCATTCAACACGATGACGTGGTCGCCGGTATCAATGTAAGGCGTGTACTGCGGGCTGTTTTTGCCGCTCAGCACGCGCGCGGCCTGGCTGGCAAGGCGGCCCAAGGTCTGGCCACTGGCGTCCAGCACGAACCACTTGCGCGCGATCGTCTGCTGGGTGGGGATAAACGTCGACATCTTCATTCCTTCCTTCACTGCGAAACTGCTTTGCAAACCAAAACCTAAACCAAACCGGGTACAACCCGCGAACCGAACAGCCAGCCATGCACAACCCGCTTCTGGGCCAACATCAGCCCAGACTCAGCGCGGTCAACTGCACAGGATCGCGTGGGGCGCAGTCGTTCTGGCTTCTTAGCCCCGCGGTGGCTGCCGGGGCTTGTGCCGCTGACCGGCGCGCGCCCAATTCCGCGCCGCCGATTCTCATCGCCTGCCGTGGAGCTGGTGCCGCCTGCCCACGCCACAAAGCGAGAGACTGCGCAAGGCTCTCAGAATACCGGA
>JAJZMO010000175.1 GCA_021798235.1 Acidobacteriota bacterium
GAGAGGATGTCCAGAGCCAGGGCAAGCGCAGTGCGTCCGTCGTGAGCGGAGACGATGGGTTGGGTGCGGGTGCGGACGGCGTGAAGGAAGGATTCCAATTCGAGGCGCAGGGGTTCGTTTTTTGTGATGGGAAGTTTGTGGAGGCCGAATTGCGGCGTAGGGTGCTGCAGTGCCTCGGCAGGTGCGGCGAGGGATGCGGCGGCGAGGGCTTGCGGGTTGGGGTTGTCGGAGACGTCGATGGAGAGAACGTCTTGGCGGGCGTAGTCGATGGAGAGGTACTGGTGGGGCTGGAAGAAGCGGAGCTTGCGGACTTGCTCCGTGCTGACGCGGCTGGCGGTGAAGTTGGCGACGCAGCCCGAGGCGAACTCGACGCGGACATTGGCGATGTCGACTTTGGGCGAGAGGATGGGCAGGCCGACGGCATGAACTTCGCGCACGGATGAGGCAGCGAAAGAGCATACGATGTCGAGGTCGTGGATCATGAGGTCGAGGACGACATCGACGTCCAAGGAGCGGGGTGTGAAGATGCTGAGGCGGTGCGCCTCAAAGAACATGGGGCGGTTGAGGAGGGGGCGCACGGCTTGGACAGCGGGGTTGAAGCGTTCGAGATGGCCGACTTGCAGGATGCGGTTGTGTTGTGTGGCGAGGTGGAGGAGGTGGTCGGCCTCTTCGAGTGAGGAGGTGAGGGGCTTTTCGATGAGGACATCGACACCGGCGGCGAGCAGCGCGGCGGCGACGGGCGCGTGCTGCACGGTGGGCACGGCGACGGAGGCGGCAGCGAGGTTGGGTTGGGCGTCGAGGAGCGCGGTTACGGATGGATAGGCGGGGATGGAGAATTCTGCAGCAAGCGCAGCGGCGCGGAGCGCATCGGGATCGACGAGGGCGGTGAGGTGGAGGTTGGGGTCAGCGGCGGCAAGTTGGCGCCAGACACGGAGATGATTTTTGCCGAAGGCTCCGCAGCCGAGGACGGCAACCCGGATTGGCGATGAGAGCGGCACGCTGGGGAGTTACTTGCCTGCGACGGTGTGGAGGCAACGGGAATAGAGATCGAGCAAGAGAGAGACCTGATCCTCTGGCTTGGAGACGGCGGAGGCGACAAAACCCGTGGCCTGCGCGGAGGGTCTTGCAATGCCGGTGGTGGCAGTAATGAACTTAAGCAGGTCGAGTGCGATGTCTTCATTGCGCCGTGCAGCGTTGGTCGAGGGTGCGGCGGTGTCCATTCGGATGAATCCTCCCAAAGCGATGCTATCAGAGAAGCACAGGCTGAGATGCGTTTGGGAGGGCGCGGCGGAGCAAAAGCGAGCTATCTTCCGATCAATAGACGGTAGCGACATAGCAGATGCGGCCAACGATGCGGTCTGAGGGTTGTTCGTGTGGGGCCAGCTCAATGAGCCGGACGGGCGAGGCCAGATTTCTGGGACGAAGGATGAGGCGGTTGGCTTCAAAGTTGAGGAAACAAACATGCAGTCGGTCATCCGTATGCACGGCATAGATGGTAGGCAGCATGGGTCGGTAGCGTGCCAAAGAGTTGTAGTGGCGGTCAATGATGGCAATCGAATCCTGTTGGAGCAGTGGATGCATGGGGACGGCATGTTCGGCATCGGCGCGGAAGGCGACAAAGCGCTGCCAAACAGAGCGGCCAGCGGCCGGGCGTGCGAGCGCGAGATGGAGCGAGGAATCTGGGACCAAAATCGTATCCAAAATGGAGGCAGGAGCAATGCGTGGCTGAAAGATGGCTGCTTCCTGTGTGACAACGGGGATGGATTGCACGGAGGGAGAGGAGCAATTGGGTGCGGAAAGATCCGCGTTCGAGGCTGGGATCAGGTCCAAGATGGAAAGATTACCAGCGGCAAGGATACGGTCAAATCCCTGCAGGCTGAGGGTGCGTTTTCCATGGAGGAAGTTGGAAATGTGGGCATGACGGAAGCCCGAGGAGCGGGCCAATTGCGCGCCTGTGAGCAGACCGCGACGGATGCGGCGCAGGATTTCCAGGCGAAGATTTTCCTGCAAAAAATCTAAATTCATGCCGGAACAGTAACACTCAGTTAACCAGCGCGGGAAAAATTAGCACAGAGAAAAGTGCAGAAGAACGGGAAGCTAAAGGATTCGCAGGGGTTCTTAAAAAAAGGCGCATACGCAAAATTTATCTTGACAGGAAATGGGACTTTGATTACTTATGGACAACTTTTGGTAACACAAAGAGGTGCCCAATGACGACAAATACTCCCCCGTGCTGCAAGCAGGCGATTGCAGCAGAGCAGCCGCGCAGAAGCAAGAGAGGGTGGCAAGGGCCACGAGGAAAATTGCGTTGGCGCGAGCGAAGGTGAAGGAACGCAGGCAGAAGTTCCTCCCAAGTTTCATGAATAAGACAGCGAGTAATCGTGAAGGCGAAGAAGTGCAAGTTGTGTCCAGAACAGGCCGTAGAGTCTGGGAGACGAAGCAGTCTTCGCATGAGCGCCATCCCGGAGTGGAGTAAGAAGAGTTCGGGAGGGCGATGCAGTATTTTGCCCTGGAGAAGAAGCGATGAATGAGAAACGCATGCATTTAAAGATATGTGAAGGATGTGGCCGACTCTGGCTGCGGGATCAAGGGATGAATTGCGTCTATTGCCAACGGTGCGACGTGCATCTGCGGCAATATCCCATGCCGGGTAGCCGGAGGCAACGCAGACATGCGCACGCAGGTGGATGGAAGACGGGTCGGGAACAGGCGATGCAGAGCCAGAATGGCGGTGCAGCATGAATCGCGGACTGGCGCTGATGGAAATCTATGCGGAAAGAAGTGGGATGCAACCCAGTAGAGCGGGTGCCGTTCCGGAGCGAGAGCAACAGCAAACAGGCGCGCATGTAACTGCGACAGGAGAGACGAAGAAGCGCGAGGGGCTGCAATTTTATCGCAAATATACGGAGGTGATGCTGCGCAGGTATCAAAGATTGTCATTGCGGGCGGGAAGGATGCCGTCCATGCTGGGGCAGGATGTGTTTCGCGGAAGAACGAGCACGTAGCGGATCCATAGCTTTGAGGATTCGGTGATTTTCGTGTACGACATGGATCGGTGTTTGGAGAAGATGGATGCGTTCGATCGACAGTTGTTGATGCGCGTAGCGGTGCAGGAATACACGCAGGGAGAAGCGGCAGAACTCCTAGGAGTTAGTTTGCGAACTGTGGTGAGGAGATATGCCAATGCATTGGATTGCTTGACAGGGATACTGTTGGATCGCAAGCTGATGCGGATTGAGTATTAAGGAGACTCTGAACCAGTGCAGATTACCCTCTCAGTGGCTAAAGCCGTACTGCAATTCTGGGACTTGCGGCGGGACTTAAGTCCCGCCCCTTCCCAATGCAGGCTAGTTCAGAGAAACCATAATTTATGGTGGACATTTAAGGAAAGAGGTGCGTGATTGGCGTAGGAAGGCAAAGCGCTTTGCTATGCTGGAAAGAGAAATGGACGCAAGGGTGGGGGAGCTGCGGCTCCCCCATTTTTATTGGGCAAAGCAAAGATGATGGAAGGCGGGGAGCAGTGCCGAAGCGCACGATTGGCAGCAGCGTTCCAGCAAAGCAAGGCAAACGGACAAGGACAGCATTGGAGCAGAGCGAAACCTTAATCCGGATTGCACGCAGACAAATTTATAAGTCGTGGAAACAAATTGTACAAGGTCTGATCGACCAGGCATCCAAGGGCGGCTATCAACACGCGAAGGTGTTGTTGGAAATATGTGGAATTACAAGGCCGACTGTGAATAAGACGCAGGCAAAGGAAATAACAAGTCTGAGTGATCGCTTGCTGCAAGGGTTGGAGTTATATGTAGACGAGCAGAAAAATGGCAAGGATCGAAACCATGACAAAGGGAATTCATAACAAGATGGGCATACAAAACACACAAACGGATAATGCGGGCCAAGTGAAGCGGATGCAAGCGTGTCGAGAATCCGTAAAGGCATCCAAGATCGCAACTTGGTTTCTATTTGCTGCGGCAATTTGTGCTGGCCTGTGTGCCCAAGAGGCAACGACTTCGATCCAAGATACGATTTACCACGCGGATGGCACAGTGGCGACAGGAACCATTCTGGTGACATGGCCTGCGTTTACTGCCGTGAGCGGGCAAACGGTGGCGGCAGGAAATTTGACGGTGCCGATAGGAAGCAATGGGAGTGTTTCCATTCAATTGACACCGAATTCGGGTGCGACGCCCGTGGGGACATATTACACAGCCGTGTATCACTTAGACGATGGAACGGTGAGCAAGGAATATTGGTTAGTTCCGAATACTACGCAGACGACAAT
>JAJZMO010000119.1 GCA_021798235.1 Acidobacteriota bacterium
ATGCAACCGAGAGCAAGCGCACGGCCGCGCTGGTGGCCGAACGCATGGCCAGTGATGGATTGACCGCGCACGATTGGTACTTTGCATTTCAAAGCCAAGGCGCATCCGGTGGACCGTGGATCGGGCCGACGGTCGAAGAAACGCTACAAGCACTGCGCGATGCTGGCCACGCGGGCGTGGTATTGCAGCCCATTGGATTTCTCTGCGATCACGTTGAGATTCTCTACGACATCGACATTGCCTTTCAGCAACAGGCCCAGCGAATCGGGCTGCGCTTGTGGCGACCAGAGTCGCTCAACGCCGCGCCACTTCTCATGGAAGCGCTCGCCGATCTCGCCCGCACCGGCCTGCGACAATTGGCCGCATCGCCGACTGCACTCACCTCTTCGCCAGCATGAAGCGCATCGCCATTGTCGGCGGCGGCATCGCTGGACTCTCCGCTGCGTATGAACTGGCGCGCACACATATCGACTCCGCACCTTGCGCATTCACACTCTTTGAGGCTGCGCCGCGCCTGGGCGGCATTGTAGAAACGGAGCGGCGCGCTGGCTTTGTCGTTGAATGCGGCCCGGACTCCTGGGTCAGCGAAAAACCTGCGGCACGCGCATTGGCCGTGGAGCTAGACCTGGAAGAGGCGCTCATCGCCTCCAACGATCGCTGGCGCAAAACCTATTTGGCGCAAGGCCGCACACTGACGCCGCTGCCCGACGGCATGCGCATGATGGTTCCGTCCAATTGGACTGCGCTGCTCGGCTCACCCCTGCTCAGTTGGCAGGCCAAGCTGGCCTATCTGCGCGAACCAAAGAGGGCCGCCGCACTCCAAGCCAGTGCACTGGCGCAGGCTGGCGCGGTGCAGGATGAGTCTGTATACGATTTCGTCTGCCGCCATTTTGGCGTGGAGGCGACGGAGACCTTCGCCACGCCGCTGCTGGCGGGCGTCTTCGGCGGGGATATTCGCCAATTGAGCGCACGCGCCGTGCTGCCCATTTTCATTCATCTTGAACGCGAGCACGGCAGTCTGATCCTGGGCCTGCAAGCGCGGCTGCGCGCGGCCAGCACCGGCGCGCCCATCTTCACTTCGCTGCGCGATGGCCTGGGCACGCTGATCGAGCGCATGGAATCAACCATTCCCGCAGCATCCCTGCGTCGCAACACGCGCGTGCTGGCAATCGAACACACGGGCCAACAATGGCGCGTGCAAACCGAAGCGCACAAGGCAGAGATTTTTGATGCGGTGATTCTAGCCGTGCCCGCAAACGCCGCAGCATCGCTGCTAGCTCCACTCGATGCAGCCCTGCCCGCGTTGCTGTCGCAGCAGGCTTCTTCGGCCATCGTGGTGGCGCTGGCATTTTCGGCTGCCAGCGCTGCGTCCCTGCGCATTCCACGCGGCTTTGGATTTTTAGTTCCGCAGAATCACTCCGCCTTGGGTGCAGCTGGCTCGCAGGCAGAGCTGGCGCAACGCGCGTTGCTCGCCTGCACCTTTGTCGATCAAAAATTTCCGTATCGCGCTCCACCGGGAGCCATTTTGTTGCGCGCATTTTTTGGCGGACCGCTCGCGCCGTCTCTGCTCGGCGAGTCCGACGCAACTCTGTCCACGCTGGCTCTACAATCGCTCGGAACTCTTCTCGGCAAGCTGCCCGAGCCGGAGTTTGCCATCGTTCGCCGCTGGCCACAATCACTGCCGCAGTATGCCGTGGGCCATTTACAGCGCATGCAGCAGATAGAGGAGCGTGTGACGCGCTGGCCGGGCCTGCACCTGATCGGCAATGCCTACCACGGGGTTGGCCTGCCCGACTTGATCGCATCTGGCCGGGCGGCAGCACGCACGGCTATCGGAGCGGCTTGCGCGCAAAGTAGTACAGCGAACCCGCCAACAACACGAACGCAGCCATAGCCACGGCATCGTGATCGAGAAAATTTCCGCGCGGCATTTGCAGTAGACCGTAGCGTCCCGTGGCCGACTCATACAATTTGAGCGCGACGCCCAGCAGGCCCACCACGCCACCGGCGGCAATCAAACCACTGGCGTACAGGGAGCCGGGGCCGATCTCACTCTCCGCATCCGCTGCGCCCTGCGCTCCGCGCTCGATCATCCAGCGCACCACGCCGCCGCAAAAGATTGGCAGCGTCGTGGCAATGGAAAGATAAAAGCCCACGGCGAAAGAGAGCGAACGGATGCCGAGCAGCTCCACCACAACAACAAGAAAAACGCCCAGCAGCAGCAGACCCCACGGCAATTGGCGCGATAAAATTCCATGCACCACGGTGGCCATCAACCGCGCCTGCGGAGCGGCGGCGCGTTCGCTGCCAATGCCGGGAATCCACTGCGCAACGATGCGGCCACTACGCGGATCGTATAGATATTTTCCATCGGGCAAGCGCCGCGAGCCGACGGCATTGAGCAACACATAGGGTGCGCCCGTCAGCGTATGCTCTGCGCCATCGGCATTGCGCACGCGAAACTGTCGCCGCGCAAAATGCTCTTGCTCCACGGTGACGCCCTCGGTTGCGCCGGGTGTGCCCAGGCTCCACGGCTGGTCGAGTGCGCGAAACTCCTCCAGCCCGCGGTTCATCGCGCTCAGCGTAAAACCAATCGCCACCGTGGAAACGCAAACCCCCACCAGCAAGGCCACCTGCTGCTTCCACGGTGTTGCGCCCAGCAGGTAGCCGGTCTTCAAGTCTTGCGAGGTGTCGCCCGCATTGGCTGCGGCGATGCAGACCACGCCGCCAATCGTAATGGCCAGCGCGCCAAAGGCCGGAGCCGTCCAGCCGCGCACCAGAAAGATCGCCGCTGTCGCCATCAGCGTGGCAATCGTCATGCCGGAGATCGGATTGGCCGAGCTGCCGATCAAACCCACGATGCGCGACGAGACGGTGACAAAAAGAAAACCGAAGAGCACCACCAGCAGCGCCGCAGCCACATTGGCGGCCAGCGTGGTCTGCGCTCCGGGTATCGGCTTGAAGGTGAGGAACACCACCATGCACAGTGCCAGCACCGCGGAACCGAGCAGCACCACCGGCAAGGACAGATCGCGCTCGGTGCGGCGCGTGCTGGCCGCTTGCGCCTTGCCGCGCAACGTCGCCAGCCCTGTGCCCAGTGCGCGCACCAGCGTGGGCAGTGTGCGCAGCAGTGTCAAAATGCCCGCAGCGGCCACCGCGCCTGCACCCATCGGGCGAATGTAGGCGGCCCACAAATCGCTCGGCGACATTTGCGCGATCGGCACCACGCCGGGATAGATCGGCTGCGGCACCAGCGCACCGAAAAAGTGAATCGCAGGCAGCACCACCCACCAGGCCAGCACGCTGCCTGCAAAGATGACGCCGGCCACGCGCGGGCCAATGATGTAGCCCACGCCGAGATACTCCGGCGTGGCGTCGGCGCGCACCGCAGCACCGGTCAGCCAGCGCGGTTGGTAATTTGGCTCACTGGGCCACGCGCCCAAAAGATTTTCATTCTGCAGGAGTGTGTAGATTCCACCCAAACCCAGGCCCCAAAAAACACGGCTGGCAAAGCCGCCGCCACGCTCCCCGGCCAGCAGCACATCGGCACAGGCCGTGCCTTCGGGATACGTCAGTTGCCCATGCTCTTCCACAATCAATTGCCGCCGCAGCGGAATCATAAAGAAGACGCCGAGCCAGCCGCCGATGAGCGCCAGCACAAAGATGCGGATGTATTCCAGATCGAATCCGAGAAAAATCAGCGCAGGCAATGTGAAGATCACACCCGCAGCAATCGACTGGCCGGCATTGCCTGTGGTCTGCACAATGTTGTTTTCCAAAATCGACGCACGCCCCAGCGCGCGCAGCACGCTGATCGACAACACAGCAATGGGAATCGACGCAGCCACCGTCAACCCCGCGCGCAGCCCCACGTACACCGTGACCGCGCCAAAGACCAAGCCGAAGAAGCAGCCAAGCAGCAACGCGCGCGCCGTCAACTCCGGCTGCTCTTGGCCGTCGGCAATGTAGGGAGCAAACTCCGCGCGAGGCGCAGGCGTGGTTGTAGGCGAATTCGGGGCGTGGCTCACAGCATCGGCTCCAGTGCGTGCAAATCGAAATCGTGCGGATCGGCTTGAGTGTACGCGATGGGCCTGCACGCGAAAAGTGTGGCTGTTTTTGCAGGCGCGTCCTCTACAGATTTACCCAAGTGCGCGCCTATGTTTGCCGCAGCGTTTCCGCGCCCTTCCGGCGTATCCTCAAACCAAGGAGTCCTGTCATGCTGCGTTGGTTTCTCGATCGCAAGATTGCCGCCGCCGAACGGGAACTGGGCGTTCCCGCCACAG
>JAJZMO010000195.1:0-5573 GCA_021798235.1 Acidobacteriota bacterium
TCTTCCGAGAGTACTTCTCAAAACCCAACTGGCTGGCCAACGTCTGCTGAAAATGCGCCTTACGCTTCATCCCTCTACTTTATGCAATCCCAATGCACATCGCAGACTTATGCAGCGCTTCCCTAGAGTGTTCATGGCTGGGAGAAAAATAAGTCTTACAGTTGGTACGTGCCCATACTACGAACGGCGCGCGCCGCATGTCAAATAAAATTCCGCACGCAGTGCGCGCGCGACCAAGTAAAAAGATCTTGTCTGGGGAGACCCTGAACAATTGCTGATCGCGCCCTCAACAGCTAAAGCCGCAATGCAATGCTTGGACTTGCGGACGGGCTGAAGCCCGTCCCCTTCAAAACGCTGACTTGTTCCGAGGTTTCCTAGAGATACGGTTGCAGAATGCTGCGTTGGGAATTGCTACGGCTAGAAGGCGGTGTGCGCAGCAAACCACTTGCGCGCTTTTTCCTGCATCTGGGATAGCTGCACTGGCGTCAGATGCGCGGCGGCATTGTCGCGATCCTGTGCGACATCCTCTTGCTTCATGCCTTCAATCTTCCCGGCAGCGGCCAGATCAAACCAGAAGTAGGCCTGGGCATAATCCTGTGTCACGCCCAAACCCTTCACGTAGAGATTGCCCAGCATGGCCTGCGCAGCGGCAATGCCCTGATCGGCAGCCTTGCGGTACCAAGTGGCCGCCTCCGCATAGTCCTGAGTCACGCCCAAACCTTTGTCGTAGAGCATGCCCAAGTCACCCTGCGCGGATGCGTTGCCCTGCAGCGCGGCCTTGCGGTACCAGTACGCAGCTTGACTGTAATCCTTGAGCACTCCTTCACCGTTGGCGAAGAGGTGGCCCATGAAGTCTTCCGCTGCTGCGCCGCCTTGCTGCGCCGCTTTGCCGCACCAAGAGGCTGCCTGCGCCAGATCCTTGTTAACGCCTTGACCGTTGTAGTACAGCGTCGCCATGGCAAACTGGGCATCGGCATTGCCGAGGGCTGCGGACTTTTGATACCAACTAATCGCCTGCTGCGTATCCTGCGCGACGCCGTTGCCTGTGTAGTAGAGCGTGCCCAAGCGATACTCTGCATCGGGATTGTCCTGCGCTGCCGCCTTCTGATACCAGCTAATCGCCTGTTGAATATCCTGCTGCACGCCCGTGCCGTTGTCGTACATCACGCCCAAGCCGTACTGTGCGCGGGCAAAGCCCTGCTCGGCAGCTTTGCGGTACCAGGCAATCGCCTGCTGAATATCCTGCGTAGTGCCTAAGCCCTGGTCATACATCAGGCTCAGGTTGTACTCCGCCCAGGGATTGCCCTGCTCGGCGGACTTGGTAAACCAGGCAAAAGCCTGCGCCATGTCCTGCTTGACACCATCTCCCTTGTAATACAAGGTGCCCATGGTGAACTGGGCCTCGGCGCTGCCCTGCTCGGCGGCTTTGCTATACCAGGAATTGGCCTGGGCAAAATCCTGCGGCACGCCTTGGCCCCTGGCAAACATTACGCCTAAGGAATACTCCGCCTCGGCATTGCCCATATCTGCAGCCTTGCGGTAATAGGACATCGCCTGCGCATAATCTTGCGTCACGCCATGGCCGCCATAGTACAAACGGCCCATCGCATACTCTGCATTTGAGTTGCCCTGGCTGGCGGCACGCTGATACCACTGCATTGCCTGATTCACATCTTTGGGCACGCCATAGCCCTTGGCGTACATCATGCCAATCGCGTATTCCGCAGGAATATTGCCCTGAGCAACGGCCTTCTGATACAGATCCATTGCCTTGGCATAATCCTGTTGAATGCCAGCCCCATTCATGTAAATGTTGGCCAGCCCGTATTGCGCATCCACATCGCCTTGATCTGCAGCTTTTTGGTACAACGCCAGCGCCTGCTTGGCATCGACCGGGACACCCTGACCCTTGGCATACATGACGGCTAAATTGTATTGCGCTGGAATGTATCCGGCATCGGCGGCCTTGCGGAACCATTTTGCCGCCCGCACATAATCCTGGCTCACTCCCTGGCCCTTGTAATACATCTCTGCCAGCGCGTATTGCGCATAGGAGTCGCCGACATCGGAGGCCTTGCGGAACCAGCCTGCCGCCTGCACGTAGTCTTTGGGCACACCCTGCCCATGGGCATAGAGCACGCCCATGTCATATTCTGCGTCCACATCCCCCACATCGGCGGCCTTGCGATACCAGCTTGCGGCCACCGCATAATCCTGGGGCGCGCCTTGGCCCTTGTAGTAGAGCGTGCCCAGCGCATATTGCGCATCGGCATCGTTCTGGTCCGCAGCGCGGTGATACCAAATCAGCGCCTGCGTGTAATCCTGGCTGACGCCTTCCCCCTTGGCATACATCTGCGCCAAGTTATATTGAGCGTCCATCAATCCCTGCGCGGCAGCCTTGCCATACCAACTCGCCGCTGCAGCTAAGTCCTGGCTGACGCCTTCCCCATTGAAGTAGAGCGTCCCTAATCCATATTGCGCATCGGCCAAGCCCTGCACCGCGGCCTTGCGGTACCAATCCGCTGCCTGCGCATAATCCTGCGTCACACCTTGTCCATTGAAGTAGAGCGCACCCAAGTTGGACTCTGCCAACGCATAGCCCTGCGCGGCGGCTTTGCGATACCAGTCCGCAGCCTGTGCCGGGTCTTGCGGCACGCCTTGCCCCATGTCATAGAGCAGGCCCAAGCTGGTCTCTGCCTGTGGATCACCCGCTTGCGCCTTGGATAATAGGGCAGGATCCACCCCGGCCGCCGCTTGCCCAAAGGCCGCAACAGGGCCTGCAACCAGCACCAGAGCACACACGCACTTCCGCGCCAACCCTAAGTATTGTCGAATCAGCATGACATCAGAACCATAGCAGACGAATTCACAATTTTCAGCAGAAACATTTGGGGGTTCCTATTCAGTAAGCCTCCGGCAAGAAGTTAACTGCTCCTCCTGTCGACTCTCGGCCCCATTCCTATTTCGTGAGCATACATCCTTCGCTATCATACATCGGGGTGCAAATTCAGCAAGATATTCTCTTGTACGACAGAGCGCAAGCCCGCTATCCGACGGCCAAAGACAGGGCAAACGCGCAATTTGCGGGATGCAAGGCTGCAGGAGCGTAGACAGCCGTTGCCGATTCAGGCATGGAATCTGGAATAGCAGGATTGATTGAGTGGTTAGCCCTTCCCTGCGCGTAAGGGCGAGTAGGGAGAACACGCATCTCTCAGGACAAATGAGCGGAGATTCCGTGCATTCTTCGCTGTGCTCTTTTGGCGGCAGCGAACGTTCCCTGCGCAGCCTGTGGCTGCAGGGGGCTGTACCCCGTGGTAGCCTAATGGGGATGCGCCCGTAGCTCAGATGGATAGAGCGAACGCCTCCGAAGCGTTAGGTCACAAGTTCGAATCTTGTCGGGCGCACCACTCCTACCTTCACAAACCCTAGCCAATTCCGTGAATTCCCTCTTCGATGGACTTCGGAACCGCAATCGGCACTGGCAACGTTGCAGTGCGCCGTCCACGCAGCGCGGTCTTCTTTTGGAAACCATAGGCCAACAGCGCAGCTGCGATCCGCTCACTGGCCCTGCCATCGCCATACGGATTATGAATCCGGCTGCGCGTGGCATACTCGATGGGATCCTCCAACAAACGCCCAGCCTCTCGCACAATCTTCTCCATATTCCGCCCCACAAGCCGGGATGTTCCCGCCTCCACGGCCTCAGAACGCTCCGTCTTCTCTCTCAATACCAGTACCGGTTTGCCTAACGCTGGCGCTTCCTCTTGAATCCCGCCAGAATCAGTCAGGATCAGATACGAGCGCTGCATCAAATCCACAAAGGAAACATAGTCCAGCGGCTCCAGCAAATGAATGCACGCATGGCCGCTCAACATTTTGAGCGCGGTCTGCATCACGTTTGGATTGGGATGCAATGGATAAAAAATCTCCACATCTCCGCGAGCTGCCAATTGCAAGAGTGCCTGGCAAATCTTCTCCAAGCCCGATCCAAAGCTCTCCCGCCGATGCGCCGTCACCAATACGAGTTTTTTGTTAGGATCCAATTCCGGCCAGGGGCGTGCGCGCAATGTTCCCGCCTGCAAATGCTGTTGCACTTGCAAGACTGCGTCAATGCCCGAGTTGCCCGTGACCACGATCGACGCACGCGGCACGCCTTCGGCCAGCAGATTCTCCTCTGCGCGCCGCGTGGCTGCACAGTGCAACTCTGCCAAGCGCGCGACCAGCACGCGATTCATTTCCTCTGGAAAGGGATGCCGTATATCCCCCGTGCGCAGGCCTGCCTCAATGTGTACAACGGGAACATCAGCATAAAATGCCGCCATCGCCCCGCAAAAGGTAGTCATCGTATCGCCCTGCACCAGGACGAGATCTGGACGGGCCTCGCGCACAATGCCCTCCAGGCGTTCCAGCATCCGTGCCGTCGCCTGCAAGGGGGTCTGCCCCGGATACATTGTGTTCAGGTCATAGTCGGGGCGAATGCCAAAGACCTGCAACACTTGATCCAGCAGTTGCCGATGCTGCGCTGTGACGCAAACGCTGACTTCGAATGTATGGGCATCGGCGCGCAGGCGCTCCACGACTGGGCAGAGTTTGATCGCCTCTGGGCGCGTGCCGAAGATGAAGAGTACTTTGACCAAACCCACGCCTCTGTCGACCTTGGCACCGACGTGCCTGCAGGGATGCGACTGCGTCCATCCTTGCAAAGACACCTGGAAAGATCATCGGAAATCTACAGAGATTTGAGAAGGATTTCCCGCCTAGAGACGACACGCGGGCCTGTCTCATTTTGGGAAGCGGCTGGGTGCGGATGCGGGAGGCTGCTTCCTTCGGAGCGAGGAGGCGCGTACGCACTTGCTCGGCGCAGAAGGACTTGTTGGAAAGCGATCGCGGGGAGAGTTGCCTGCCGCAGCTAGCGAACCGCAGCGATGGCCGGTTGCGTCTCGGTATGGGCAGGTGCCAGGTTCCCTGTGCGTGTAGCGGCGTTGTGCGCCACCTCCCGCACGGCGGGGATAAAGGTGCTGGGACTGCTGACCACCACGCGGCCTGCGGGATTGCCCAACAGCTGGGCCACTTCATTCCAACGCACCAGCGGCGAATTGATGTCGACCGTAACCAAGCGGCGCTCCGGCTCGGCCTTCAAGAAGTAGACCATCCACAGCGTAATCGCACCAATCTGCACAAACTCGCTGACGAGATCCACCATCAGGCGACTGCCCGGGTTGGCCCAGCTCAATGCCGTGGTCACCAGACGGTCGGTGGCGAGAATGGACATGCCAAAGGTGACGCCAAAGACGCGGCTACCGTAGGAAAGGCCTAGCTTCTGTGCGGTAAAAGCAAAGAAGGTAAAGAGGCAGAGCATGAGAATGCAACTACTCCGCTCCAGCTGCAAAAGCACAATTGCGATGGCGGAGTAGCCGGCGGGATGCGGCGAAGCAACCGCGCCCAGTGCCATGACGCCCGAGACGAGGATGCTGCCATAGAAGATCAGAGAACCGAGGCTTTCCATGCCGGGCAGATGCGCAGTCGCGTGCCGATACAAATCGCGCACCAATACAAAGATGAACACGCACTGG